>JAQVDG010000024.1 GCA_028698395.1 Weeksellaceae bacterium | reverse complement strand
CAACAAAAGATCGGTTGGAACTTTCATTTGCAAGAGTTGTTAAAATGTTTATTGCCGAATCTCTTAATTCATTTAAAGGTCTCAAATAATCTTCCCAAGCTTGTTTTTTGAGCTGATTTTATTTCTTTTTTAACTTCTTGTTCTAAAATTTCTAATTCTTCCGACGTAACTAATTTTTCATCATTTGCATCTAAACTCAAAATCCACTCTTTGAATCGTGCAATTCCGTCGGTTTCTTTTTCCCATTCCAAGCGTTCAGCCGATTTATAACGTTCATGCGAACCGGATGTCGAATGACCTTGTGGTTGTGTACATTCCTGAACGTGGATAATACAAGGAATATGCTCTTCACGAGCTAATTTCTCAGCTTTTTCATACGTTGCAATCAATCCCGGATAATCCCAAGCTTTTACAGTTAGGATTTCATAACCTCGTTGTGAATCTGTTCGTTGAAAGCCGGATAATAATTCACTTAAATTTGTTTTTGTTCGTTGAAATTCAGCCGGAACAGAAATTCCGTATCCATCGTCCCAAATTGATATAATCATAGGAACCTGCAAAACACCGGCGGCGTTAATAGTTTCCCAAAAAGGACCTTCAGAAGTACTGGCATCTCCAATGGTTCCAAAAGCTATTTCATTTCCATTTATCGAAAAATTCTGCTCATTATCTGCTTGCGGAACTTCTCGATAATAAGCTGAGGCTTGTGCCAAACCTAATAAACGAGGCATTTGTCCGGAAGTTGGTGAAATGTCGGCACTTGAATTTTTTTGTTCGGTCAATTTTTTCCAGCTGCCATCTTCATTTAACGAACGGGTTGCAAAATGGTTGTTCATTTGACGACCGGCAGATGCCGGCTCTTTTTCCACATCAGTATTGGCATACAATTGAGCAAAAAAACCGGAAAGATTTAATTGTCCGATTGCCATCATAAAAGTTTGGTCACGGTAATAACCTGAACGGAAATCACCGTTTTTAAACACCTTTGCCATAGCGATTTGAGGTAATTCTTTTCCGTCACCAAAAATCCCGAATTTGGCTTTTCCGGTTAATACTTCTCTGCGGCCAAGCAAACTGGCTTCGCGGGATAAAAGAGCAGTTTTATAGTCGTTTACTATTTGATTTTTAAATTCTGTAAATGATAATTTGGTATCCGTTTGTGTTTGCATAATCTGATAAATAAAGGTAAATTTTATTTAAAATTTAAACCGAGCTAATTTAAGGATATAATTTTATTCGGACAACTTATGATTGAATTTAGCATAAAATCGTAGGATATTATTACTTTCTCTTTTCTTCAAAAAATCGTTTCACAATCAAGCTGCATTCTTCTTCCAAAATCCCCCATTTAATTTGAGTTTTCGGGTGAAGTTGAACTCCTGAATTGTAGAATCCTCTTTTCAGGTCTTTAGCACCGATAACAATTTTCCCGATTTGACTCCAAAATAAAGCACCTGCACACATGGTACAGGGTTCTAAACTTACATACAAAGTACAATTTTGTAAATATTTCCCACCTAAATAACTTGAAGCAGAGGTGATTGCTTGCATTTCGGCGTGGGCAGTTACATCTGTTAAGGTTTCAGTTAGATTATGTGCTTTGGCAATGATTTTATTGTTAGAAACAATTATTGCACCGACGGGAACTTCTCCTCTTTCATAAGCAGAAACGGCTTCATCCAGAGCTTTGTGCATGAAATATTCATCTGAAAAAAGTTCTTCCATTTTTAGAAATTGTAAGAAGTTTTATTACCGTTTTAATTTTGCTGATTTCTTTTTTAAAAAAGAATGAACAATACAGATTAATAACGATAATAATCCGGTTTAAAAGGTCCTGTTACTTTTACTCCGATATAATCGGCTTGTTCATGGGATAAAGTTTCTAATTCCACACCTAATTTATTTAAATGAAGAGCGGCTACTTTTTCGTCTAAATGTTTGGGCAACATATATACTTTATTTTCGTATTTGTCAGAATATTTCCATAATTCAATTTGTGCCAAAGTTTGGTTAGAAAAAGAATTAGACATTACGAATGAAGGATGACCGGTTGCACAACCTAAGTTCACCAAACGACCTTCTGCTAAAATGATGATTTCGATTCCATCCAATGTATAGATGTCAACCTGTGGTTTTACTTCGGATTTGGTTGAACCATAATTTGCATTTAACCAAGCCATATCAATTTCATTATCAAAATGTCCGATATTACACACAATAGTTTTGTCTTTCATTTTTTTGAAATGTTCTGCTCGAACGATGTTGTAATTTCCAGTTGCTGTAATCACAATATCGGCATTTCCTACAATATTCTCTAATTTTTTCACTTCGTATCCGTCCATTGCCGCTTGTAAAGCACAAATCGGGTCGATTTCGGTTACGGTTACAATAGCTCCGGCTCCCCGAAAAGAAGCGGCCGTTCCTTTTCCAACATCTCCGTATCCGCAAACGACTACTCGTTTTCCGGCAAGCATTACATCAGTTGCCCGGCGAATAGCATCTACAGCTGATTCACGACATCCGTATTTATTGTCAAATTTAGATTTGGTTACCGAATCGTTTACGTTAATTGCTGGAACGGCTAAAGTTCCGTTTTTCATTCGTTCATAGAGACGATGTACACCGGTTGTAGTTTCTTCTGAAAGCCCTTTGATTTCTTTTGTTAATTCCGGGTATTGGTCAAAAACCATATTGGTTAGGTCGCCCCCGTCATCTAAAATCATATTCAAAGGTTTTCTGTCTTCACCAAAAAACAAAGTTTGTTCAATACACCAGTCAAATTCTTCTTCATTCATTCCTTTCCATGCATAAACCGGAATTCCTGCTGCAGCAATGGCGGCAGCGGCATGATCTTGAGTTGAAAAAATATTACAAGAAGACCAACTTACTTCTGCGCCTAATTCAACTAAAGTTTCAATTAAAACAGCAGTTTGAATCGTCATGTGCAAACAACCGGCAATTCTTGCTCCTTTCAAAGGTTGATTCGGTCCGTATTCTTTACGGATTGCCATTAAACCCGGCATTTCTGCTTCGGCTAATTTAATTTCTTTTCGACCCCATTCGGCTAAAGAAAGGTCTTTTACTTTGTAGGGAATGTATTTTGTTTCTGTGTTCATACTTCAATAATTTTATCTAATTTTGACTAAAAAATTTACGAGTCGCAAAGGTACAAACTAATATTTCAAATTTAAATGCCTCTTATCAATTCTTTATATGAAGATGAATTTACCCGGATTGTAGGTTGGGAAACAACTGAGTCGGATGAAGAACTTTTGGCTTATCTGAATTTGAGTACTTATCGGATTATGAAATATTTGACCTTAGCCCCAAAACAAGGCAAAGAATACTTGGGTTTACATGCCTGTTTAAAGGAATTAAATTTGGATTTTGATGTGTATTATAATGAAAAAGGAAAACCATATTTGCCTACTAATAAACAGGTTTCCATTACACATTCTTTTGGTTTGGTGTGTATTGGCGTGAGTAAATATAATATTGGAATTGATATTGAAAAATCACGTCCTGAAAAGATTTTAAATATTAAAGATAAATTCATTCGGTCTTTGGATGAGGTTTTATGGATTCCGGAAGAAAAAGAAGAAGAATATCTGCATGTGATTTGGGGAATTAAGGAGGGACTTTATAAATTAAACGGTGGAAATCTTTGGAATTTTCTTCATCACTATAAGGTTGAGCCTTTTGAATTAATTCAAAATAAAGCAATTTCTTGTTGGATTTCCGATGAAATAAGTGCCCGAAAATATCATGCTTATTATCAAATGATTGAAGATTATTATTTGGTTTGGGTATTGGATGAGCCTTTTTAAATTAAGCTTTGTTTGTCTTTATAATTTAAAATAAGAAAAACAGTGAGAAGCGTTATGAATGACCAAAGTGAACTTCCTCCATAACTGAAAAAAGGAAGAGGAATTCCGACTGTCATAAACAACCCCATGACCATTGCGATATTCATAAAATAATGTAGTAAAAATATAGTTGCAACTGAATAACCAAAAAAGCGGGCAAATTTATTTCTCTGACTTTCAGCTAAATAATAAATCCGTATAATAAAAAGTCCGTAAAAAACTACTAAAACACTACTTCCGACGAATCCCCATTCTTCGCCTACTGTACAAAAAATATAATCCGTAGATTGTTCTGGAACGAATTTCCCGATTTTCACTGTGCCTTGTAAATATCCTTTTCCTAATAAATCACCGGAACCAATTGCTGTTTTGGAATACAATAAATTATAACCGGAAGTATCCCGGTATTTTTTTTCACCCTCAAATAAAACCATTATCCGTTCTTGCTGATGTGCCGGTAATTTGGCATAAATTTCTGAGGAAAAAACAGAAAAAGAAATAATGAAAATAAAAATCACTGCTGAAATAATTCCGGTTTCATAAGAATGTTGTGGAGCAAAATCAGGGCTTAATAATTTAAACGGTGATTCGGACTGGTCTTGTAAAATAAAATAAGAAATAGAAAGGGCAAGTAAAACGGCAATTGACAACCCAATTCCAGAATAAAAATATACCGTAAAAAATAAAGCATCTAATGGTACATATCCTTTGGATGATGATGGTAAAGAACCGTGATCGGGAAAGAACATTACCAGTAAAATCAAAATAAGATAAAATACTATAAGTCCTATTTGTATGCCTAAAACGGTTTTTAACAACTTTCTTTTGTAACTGAAAGCAGTTAAAAAAACAGAAATTACAGAAACGATAAAAGCAATGGAAACTAAGATGAGATAGGCAGGGAAATTAATGGATAAGAGAAATAAAGCTCCTCCTAAGACGGGAATGAATATATATAATATGGAGAATCCTTCCCGATAAAGAGCGACGATGAATGCGCTAAAAACCAATACAGAACCCAAATCGGGTTGGAGCATCACCAAAGCAATCGGAACAGCCATAATTCCAAAACAAACTAAAAAAGTTTTTCTAGAACGTATTTCAATGGAAGATGAATTTATGTAATTTGCTAATAACAAACCGGTAGCTAATTTCGAGACTTCTACCGGTTGAAAGCTGACGAAACCAAAGTCAAACCAAGCTTTGGCACCGTTTATTTCTCTCCCAAAAATTAGAACCCCAATGAGTAAAAGAATCGAAATAAGATAAATAAACGGACTGAAAGTTTCAAAAAAGTTAGGTGAAGTGGAGGCGGCGATAATTAATCCGATAATAAGAAAAAAGCTTAATCCAAAGAAAACAAGTTGCCGGATTCCTTTTTCCGGATCAACACTGTACACATTCATAATGCCGAATGCAATCAGCAGAATGCACATACCAATCGTTAACCAATCGATTCCTTGTTTTGCTCTATTCTGATTCAGCATCTTCCGGTTTTAAAGGTTCAACATACCATCCTTTTCTTTTCAAATAATTAATCCACTGTTTTTTATATTCTCCCTCCAAATTACCTTCTATCATTTTTTTTTCCATATTGGTTCGGGTTACGGTTCCCGTTAAATATTTTTCAGCTACCAAAGTTGCCATAGGAGCCGCCCACCGTGAGCCCCAATACCCATTTTCTATAATTACGGCAATGACAATTTGCGGGTCTTCAATTGGTGCAATTAATGTAAAAAGCGAATGGTCTTGTCCATGTGGATTTTGAGCTGTTCCGGTTTTTCCGGCTTGTGTAAACAAAGGTGTTCGTATAGCTCTTCCTGTTCCGATTGTAATTACTTGTGCCATTCCTTCCAAAACAGGTGTGAAATGTTTTGAGTCAATCAACGATTTTTTAGCTATTGTAAACCGGGAATCGGACTGTGGTTCTCCTTCTATTTCTTTTACAATATGAGGTGTGAAATAAGTGCCATGATTTGCTATAATCGCCATGGAATTAGCTATTTGCAAAGGAGTCATGGTGATGTCTCCTTGCCCTATTCCGTTGAAAATCATCTGATAAGGAGTCCACTTTCCTTCTCCGAACCGGGAATTATAAAATTCACCTGATGGAATTAAGCCGGAACTTCCTACTGCGAGGTCATTATTCAAATAAGTTCCAATTCCCATACTGTTCAAAATTTCTTTCCATTCATTTACGCCTTTAGCGTAATCATCAGGATATTTTAATACGATATCCCGATAGGTTTCTGAAAAATAATTATTACATGATTTTGCGATTGCGAGTCGAAGAGGAATTGGTTTATAATATTGTCCACAATGGCAGGCAATTTTCATTTTTCCATATCGGAAACCGTGTTTACAGGTGTATTTTGTTGAATCAGAAATAACACCCATTTGCATAGCAGCCAAACCGGTAATCATTTTAAAGGGTGAACCCGGCGGATAAGTTCCCTGAGAAGCTCTATCGTAATTTGCCATAGTAATAGAATCACGTAAAAGAACGGTTCGTTCTTTAGAATTCAAATACCGACGCGGATCAACCGTAGGAGCCGATGCCATAGCAAGAATTTCTCCGGTTTTAGGGTCGATGGCGACAATAGCTCCTCTTTTGTTTTGTAAAAGCATTTCGGCATATTCCTGTAAATCGTAGTCGATAGTCAGCGTAATGGTTTTTCCACTTTTTGCTGCTTGGTCGTATTCTCCGTTTTTATAAGGGCCAACCGGTTTCATCAGTCGGTCAGCAATATAATTTCGTACACCTTTTACACCTCTTAATTCTTTTTCATACGATTTTTCTACTCCTGAAATCCCCACTAAATCTCCCGGACGATAATAATTGGAATCGGTTTTAATGTAAGCTTCGTTAGCTTCATTAATATAACCTAAAATATTTCCGGCAGAATAAACCATGTATTTTCGTTCCGGTCTTTTTACAATGGAAAGTGCAGGATATAAATACATTTGCTCTTGAATTCGGGAATATTTTTCCCTTGAGATGTTTTTAACTAAAGGATAAGGAGAAAGAGCTCTGTAATATTGTTCACTTTTAATTTCAGTTAAGCGAAGTTTAAAATCTTCTTTTCCGATTCCAATCATTTGACAGAATTCAATCGTGTCGAAGTCTTCACCAATCAATGCCGGTGTTATGTCTAATTCATAACTGTAGGAATTACTTACCAAAAGTTTTCCATTTCGGTCTAAAATATCACCACGATTTGGATAAAGAACTTCTTGCTTAATGGAAGTATTGATGGCATTTAATTTATATCGATCGGTGGATAATTGAAGAAAATACAACCGCCAAACAAATAATGCTGCCAAAAGCACCACAAATGTATAAATAGCATAAATTTTTTTCATTATTCAGCTTTCTTTCTAAATAAAATTAAATAGGAATAGACAAAGATAAGAGTGAATAGTGAACAATAAATGGTTTTTAATAAAATTCCTTTTATGTTGGAAAATGAAAAACTTTCTAAGAAGAAAATTAAAAAATGATGAATGACAACTAAAATAACTGTATAAATCACCCATTGAATTCCGCTTAAATCTGAAAAACGAAATTCATCAATCTCAAATTTTCTTTTTCCGTAAACCATACGAAGAAGTGGAAGAACTAAAATGCCTATGGTTAAACAAGCAAATGTGTGAATTCCACCGGTATAACTTAGGAAATCAACTCCCCAACCCAATAAAAAACAAAGTAATAAGAAAAGATACCGATTTTGCTTAATGGAATAAAGAAGTATAAATAAAATATAAACATAAGGCGTAGCCATTTGTTGAAAATTGATTTTACTGAAAACAAAGGTTTGCAATACAACCAAAAAAATTATTATTATTATATTTCCTACTAATCTAAGGTTTAGCATGATGAATTATACTATCTGATTTTTCAAGTCCTGACAACTCTTTACTATCTAAATTCATGACAACTTGCGCATAACGTAATTGACCGAAATCTTCTTTTAACTGCACTTGAATATCCAACTCTCCACTGATTTCATCCACTTTGAATTTTGAAACCGTTCCAATCGTGATTCCACCCGGAATTACACCTGATTTTCCATCGGTTTCAATAGTGTCACCTACACTGACTTCAATGTATTTTGGAATTTCCTTTAGTTGGGCATAACGTGGGTCAATTCCATCCCAAATAAGCGTTCCGAAATAAGGATTTCTTTTTATTTGAGCGGTAACTCGGGTATTTTTGTTTAAAGTGGACATAACCCGGGAATAGTTTTCTGATGTATTCAGCACATAACCAATAACTCCATTGGGTGAAATAACTCCCATTCCTTTTTCAACACCATGACGAGAACCTTTATTGATTGTCAGCATATTGTAAGTACCCATAATTGAATTATTGACCACTTCTGCAGGTAAAAAACGATAAGTTTGATGAAATGAAAGATTACTGATAATAGGGCTAAGCGAATCTTTTTCTGCTCGCTCACCTTTTAATAATTCAATTTCTCTTCGTAATTCAGAATTTTCTTGTTGAAGCTCCCGATTGGTTATATTTAAATTGAAAAATTCAGTGGCATAAGCAATTTTTTCATCAACATAACCCGTAAACTGTGTGCTGTTTTTGTCCCATATTGATTTGTGATATACTTTATGTCTGAAAATGAATACAAAAGCAATCAACGAAAGCAAAACATAAAAAAGAAACAATCCATTCTTGGCAATGGGTTTAAGGATGAATTGCATAGTTCAGATTATTTCATTAAAAAAGAAAACTTGTCGATATTTTTCAACGCAATACCTGTTCCTCGTACAACGGCTCTTAGCGGATCTTCTGAAATAAAGACCGGAAGCCCCGTTTTTTTGGAAATTCGTTGATCCAATCCCCGAATCATCGAACCTCCTCCCGCCAAATAAATTCCTGAATTGTAAATATCGGCAGCTAATTCCGGTGGTGTAATGGACAATGTTTCCATAATTGCATCTTCAATACGTAGAATGGATTTGTCTAAAGCACTGGCAATTTCTTTGTAATTGATGATAATTTCTTTAGGTTTTCCGGTGATTAAATCACGTCCTTGAACTGCCATATCGTCCGGTTCATGTTCTAATTCATCAATTGCGGCTCCTACTTCGATTTTAACTCGCTCTGCTGTACGGTCTCCGATATATAAATTATGATGACTTCTCAAATAATAGGCAATATCATTGGTGAAAACATCACCTGCAATTTTCACTGATTTATCACAAACGATTCCGCCTAAGGCTAAAACAGCGATTTCAGAAGTTCCCCCTCCTATGTCGATAATCATACTTCCTTTTGGCAATTGAACGTCTATTCCCATTCCGATAGCGGCTGCCATTGGTTCATAAATTAAACGTATATCTTTTGCATTTACATGTGCTGCGGAGTCTTTTACTGCTCTTTTTTCTACTTCGGTAATTCCGGATGGAATACAAATTACAATTCGTAAAGAAGGTGAGAAAAAACGACCGTTAATTCCCGGAATTTGTTTGATAAATTCCCGAATCATGTATTCAGAAGCCATAAAGTCAGCAATTACACCATCTTTTAAAGGACGAACGGTTTTAATATCATCGTGCGTTTTCCCCTGCATGTGTTTTGCTTTTTCGCCTACTGCAATCACTTTATTTGTGCGTCGGTCAATCGCAACAATAGACGGGCTGTCCACTACTATTTTGTTGTTGTGGATAATTAAAGTATTCGCTGTTCCTAAATCAATCGCGACATCTTGTGTAAAAAAATTAAATAGCTTCATTTAAATTGAGGACTTTTTCAAAAAATTGTAAATCAGCTACAAAAATAGGTATTTTATACTGAGTTTTAAAAGTGAAATTCTGCTTTTTAGAAAAAAAATATTTTTTAGAGAATTCACAGATAAAAAAATAGGAAAATCAGTGAAAATCAAATTTATATGACTCGCTTCATGATGCGCAGTTTGTGTGAATAGGATTGAGTGTCTGTATTGAAGATTCCGGTAACATCAACGGGGTCAATTCTTACTCTTCCGTGTGCATGGATAATTTTATTTCCTTCTAAGATAATTCCGACATGTACAATTTTATTTTCTGAATTATCAAAAAATGCCAAATCGCCCGGTTCTGCTTCTTCAACAAAGCTGAGAGCTTCGCCTAATTCGGCTTGTTGATAGGCATCCCGGGGTAATTTCACACCACACATTTTATATACTTGTTGAACAAATCCGGAACAATCAATTCCAAAAATGGACTTTCCTCCCCACAAATAAGGAGTGTTCATATACATTAAAGCTTGTTTCTGAATATCTGATTTGGTTAAAAAAGTGTTTTGGTGTTCACCGAAATAATTAAATTTTTTCTGACCTAATTCGATTTTCCCATTGGACAGATTGGGTAAAGGACTCGCTAAAGGAAGAATGAACGGATAATTATCTTCAGCAGCTAAATTAAAACTATCGGTAGCATAAATTTCATTTTGTAATGAAAAATATTCTTCTTCGCTGACTTCTGCCAATTGTTTTTTATCAGCCCAACCGTTATAATTATCATAATCCGTTTTAACTTTCAGCCAATTGGGTTTGATTTCTAAGATTTCTACTTTTTCTCCAAATAGTAATTGACTTACCATCTCCGAACGATCGGAATTTTCGGCTCGTAAAGCGGCTACACTGACTTGGCAAACGGCATATTTCATATTTTTGAAAGATTTAAACAAACTTTGTAAGAAGGTTGTTTTTTTGAGTGAGAAAAGTACAAAGAAAAATTAAAATGACAAAAATTTGAAATTAAGAGCCTGTTTAAAAATTATCTAATAATTTGTTTATGCCTCTTTTTGGCTACAACTTCGTTAAATTTTGAAACGATAGCTCTGCTATCCTTTAAAAATTTGCCTTCTTATCCGAAACTACGTTTCTCCCTCTTAATCTCAAACACTCAAAAATAAGCTATAAACATTCTTACGATATAAATTTAAACAGACTCTAAGAGTATTTATGAAATAAAACAACGCCCGGAATTTTTTTTAATTCTGTTTAAGAATTTTCTCAAATGCTTTTCTTTTGCCGTCATATACTTGAATTTCACCGCAGTAAGTGTAGTCTAATTTTTCAAAAATCCGAAGCATTGCCAAATTGTCAAAATTCGTATCAGCTTTTATACTGAAGACTTGCTTGTCCAAAGCAAATTGCTCGATTAATTCAAAAAACTTTGTAATAAGTCCTTTTCCTGCCATTTTATTTGAAATTCCAACCCGATGAATGACCAAAAAATCACCGTTTGTCAACCATTTTCCATCAATATTCTCATAAGTAGGTTCGTTATTGAAAATTAAAGCAGAAGTAGCAAAAATATTTTTGTTTTGTTCCAAAACATAAGCAAAACCGTGTTCAATATCCGATTTCACAGTTGAAAAATTAGGATAACCACCTTGCCATTGTGTGCTTCCGTCTTTTTTTCTTCTTTCAATGGAATCCTGCAAAATTTCCCAAATCACAAGAGCGTCATTTTCATTTGCTTTTCTGAAATTTAAAATATCTTTTTTCACCATTTTTTAATAAACTGTTTTTAATCATTGATTTTGTGGAGAATTATTCGGATTTTTCAGATAAATATACAAAACGATTTAAATTTTACCGATAAAAATTTTAAAGTAGAAAATGTAATTTAAAAATTGAATCAATATGAAACAAAGAGTCCCAGTAGCTCAGATTATGAGTAAAGATTTAGTTGTATTAACGCCGACACAATCTTTGTACGATGCCGAACGTTTATTTAACAAACACAACATTCGCCACATTCCGGTAGTGGAATCTGAGCGAATTGTGGGAGTAATCAGCCGTTCCGATTTATTGAGAATTAGTTATTCCAATTTAACAGCAGATGAAGAATCCGTTGAAAGTTTGATTTATGATTCTTACACCATTCCGCAAGTAATGACACGGATACCGGTTACAATTTCATCTGACAGAACCGTTAAAGAAGCAGCAGAAATCCTTTCACAGCACAGTTTTCATTCTATTCCTGTTGTGGATGGGGAAAAATTAGTAGGAATTATTACCACAACGGATTTGCTGAATTATTTATTAGAGCAGTATTAGAAGAATAAAAAGCACTTTGAAATCGAAGTAAAGTGCTTTTTATTTACTTCTTGTGCGTGTTCTATTTTCTAATTTCAAATTAAAAAATGTAGATTTGTAACCATATTAAAATTTCTATGGAAAATCTCCAATCGGTTATAGAGAAAGCCTGGGAAAACCGGGATTTATTGCAAGAAACGGAAACACAAGCGAGTATCCGAAAAGTAATTGATTTATTGGACGAAGGAAATTTAAGGGTGGCAGAACCTATTTCCGGACAAGGATGGAAGGTGAATGAGTGGGTGAAAAAAGCAGTTGTTCTGTATTTTCCTATCCAACAAATGGAAACATTTGAAGTAGGAATTTTTGAATTTCATGATAAAATTCCTTTAAAAAGAAAATATGCCGAAAAAGGAGTTCGCATAGTTCCTCATGCCATTGCCCGTCACGGTTCTTATGTGTCAAAAGGAGTTATTATGATGCCTTCTTATGTTAATATTGGAGCGTATGTGGACGAAGGAACTATGGTAGATACTTGGGCAACGGTGGGAAGTTGTGCTCAAATCGGGAAAAATGTTCATTTGAGTGGTGGAGTAGGAATTGGAGGAGTTTTAGAGCCTTTACAAGCGGCTCCGGTAATCATTGAAGACAATGCTTTTATAGGTTCTCGATGTATAGTAGTAGAAGGAGTTCGGGTTGGAAAAGAAGCGGTTTTAGGTGCAAATGTTGTACTGACGGCTTCCACAAAAATCATTGATGTAACAGGCGAAACTCCAATAGAATTAAAAGGAGAAATTCCTCCGCGTTCCGTAGTGATTCCCGGAAGTTATACTAAAAAATTTCCTGCAGGTGAATTTCAAGTTCCATGTGCTTTGATAATAGGACAGAGAAAGGAAAGCACCGACAAAAAAACTTCATTGAATGACGCTTTGAGAGAGCATAATGTAGCGGTTTAGATATATGGGTAATTACCAAAAAAGCATCAGATTATTAGTATTCAGGCTTTTATGGGTGGCTTTGTTCTACCAATTGGGCAGAATTATTTTTTATTGGAGTAATTCGATTATCTTTCACTCTGCCGGAATAATCGAATTTTTAGGAGGAATCCGTTTTGATTTATCCGCAATTTTCTATACAAATGCTCTGATAATTTTAGCTCATACCATTCCGGGAAGATTTAAATACGGAAAAACTTATCAATTCATTTCTAAGCTCTTATTTTTTAGTATCAATATAATTTTCATAGCAACGAATTTTATTGATGTAGAATACTTTAAATTCACTTCAAGAAGAAGTACTTTTTCTCTGATTACCGCTTCGGGAATGGAAAGTGACATGCTTCGATTAGCTTCAGTTTTTCTCAAGAGTTATTGGTTATTGGTACTTGGATTTATAATTTCAGCATTTGTATTTTGGAAATTTATGCCAAATGCAAAATTTGGTGATGAAAATCAAGAACCGAATCGTTCAAAATTAGCTAAGAACTTGCCGTATTTGATTTTTCTTTTTTCGGTAGGATTGATTTTAGTTGTAGGAAGAGGA
>JAQVDG010000374.1 GCA_028698395.1 Weeksellaceae bacterium | reverse complement strand
TTTCAAATTCACTTTCACTAAGTTGAATTTGATTGTGTTTTTCTAATTGGATTTTTAAATTCGCTATTAAGTTCTTTTCATTCTTGATAGGCACATATTTATAACCCAATTTCTGAAGTTGGGCAACGAGTTTTTCCTCTAGTATTTGTTCGGATTGGGTCATTTAATTACAATTGCAAATTATAATGACAAATTACGGAATTAATTACGAATTACAAATGTGTTTTGCACATCGTAATTCGTAATTAAAACTTTCTACTTACCTCAATCCTTTAAACATCTGCTCAATCGCTTTCTTTTTCTGTTCCATATTAGGATGAACATAAAGGTTCAAAGTTGTGCTGATGTTGGAATGCCCGAGTAAAACGCTGACCGTTTTGTAATCGCATTTGCTTTCTATGCAACGTGTGGCAAAGCTGTGTCGTAATCCGTGGAATTTTATTTCCGGAATTTCCAATTGTTTCATCAAATTTTTATAAAAACTTCGATAAGTGCGTGGTTCGGTGGGCTTTTCATCATTGGTAAGCACAAAGAATTTTTGATTTACTATTTTTTTAATAGGTTTCAACATTCGTAATAAATCACGACTCATCGGGATTTCACGTAGTGAGTTTTTGGTTTTTGGAGAATCAAGCAGTAATTCAGTGTGCCGTAATCCGTCTTCGATGACGTAAATACGTTGAATGGTTTTGCGAATATGAATAATTCCGTTTTCGGTGTCGATGTCTTCCCAAGTCAAGGCACAAACTTCACCGATTCGCATACCGGAAGAAAGGCAAATAAAAATGCCCAAATTTCGAAAGGTGAAATGCTCCTGAATATAGCTCATTACCTTTTTTTGATGTGTTTTGGAAAGCACCTCAACATGTTGACTTTCCCGAATTGTAGGATATTGAATATCAAAAGGCTCATAATCTATCCATTTGTGTTTTGCTCCGAATTTGAGAATCATCTTCAAAACAATTAAAATGTCTTTGATTGTTTTCTGGCTCAGTCCTGATTCTAATTTCCGCAAAACAAAAGCTTGCAAATCAGCTTCTTCTACTTTTAATTTTTTACCGAATACCGGTAATAAATGATTTTCTGTCAATAAAACATAAGCTGAAAAAGTTGATTTTTTCACATACTGCTTTTTGTCTGTTTTCCATAATGCTACGATTTGTGCAAATGATTTTTTTGTTGTCATAAACTTTGATTTTTAGGATTAAACTATACAAAGTCAATAAAAAAAAACAATCCCAAATGCGAAAGATTTGGGATTTAAAATATTTAATTATATTTTCGTTCTCTTATGTCAAAAAAAAACCTTAATGTTCCAAATTTGAGATTTCCTGAATTTGAAGACGAGTGGGAAAAGAAAAAATTTTCAAAGTATATCAAACTTTTCAGAGGTAGTTCTCCGAGACCTATTGTTAAATTTATAACCAAAGATGAAAATGGTGTTAATTGGATAAAAATTGGAGATACAAAAAATACTGATAACTCAATTATTAATAATGTTGAAGAAAAAATAACAATTGAAGGAGCAAGGAAATCAAGAAAAGTAACCAACGGTGAATTAATCTTAGCAAATTCTATGAGTTTTGGCAAGACATATCAATTATCAATTGATGGATATATCTATGATGGTTGGTTTGTTTTAAGAGAATATGAAAATTATTTTGAAAAGTCATTTTTACTTCAATTATTAAATTCAGATTATTTACAAAAACAATATAAAAGATTGTCAGCCGGTGGGGTTGTTCAAAATATAAGCAGTGAGATTGTTTATGAAACAATTCTTATCCGACCTTCATTACAAGAACAAAAGAAAATATCGTCTTTTCTTTCTTTAATTGATGAAAATATTACAACCCAAAAGAAAATAATATTAAATTATGAATCGCTAATTCAAAGTTTTCGGGACGACCTGTTAAAACAAAAAATCAGATTTAAAGACGAATCAGGAAATAATTATCCTGATTGGGAAAAAATAAAATTAGAAGAAGTTTGCGAAAAACAATCTTCTAATATTTCTGCTAACAAAATAGAAGATAATTTTGGTGAATTTCCAATTTACGGAGCAACAGGGTTTTTAAAAAATATTGATTTCTACGAAGTAGAAACAGATTATATCGCAATTATAAAAGACGGTGCAGGAGTTGGAAGATTATTTTTGTGTAGTGGAAAATCTTCTGTTTTGGGAACTTTGGATATCATAACTCCTAAAAATATAAACCTCTATTTTTTATACTGCTTGTTGTCCAATATTAATTTTGATAAATATTCCACAGGTAGCACAATTCCACATATTTATTTCAAAGATTATAAAAAAGAATTTTGTATGACTCCTTGTATCGAAGAACAAACCAAAATCGCAGATTTTCTTTCCAAAATTTCCGATAAAATAGAAACCGAAAAGAAAATCTTGGAATTGTTAGAACAACAGAAAAAGTATTTTCTTCAAAATATGTTTATATAAACAGGTTGGCTAAAAAGTATTTTTTTTGCTCTTCTAACTTTTGTAAAATCTGATTTTCAATATCAATTTTTGAGTCGATTGAAGATAAGAAGTTGGCTATTTTTTGTTGTTCATTTTCTGCTAAACTAATTTCAATTTTCAATCTTTTTAAATCTTTCAACTGAATATTTGGCAGACCAGAGCCAACTCGTAAACTCATAATTTTTTGCTCATTATATTTTAATAATTGATAGAAATATAACAAGTTTATATTTTGTGAGAGTAAAATTTTATAGCAATGTCCTCCAAGCCAAAATTTTGTTGTCATAAAATTTACAAATCCACAAGAATTTCCACCCTCACTAATTGTAATGGTGTTTTCGTCTGTATTATATTTTTCTGAAAATCCAGATGGAGAAATTCCACCATTTAAGTAAGGATATAAACCTGTTTCGTCTAATTCTTCTTTATTGAATTGCTCTCCTTTCTTTATTTCGCATACATTTCCTAAATCTATTTCTTTCCATTCAGGAAAATAATCTCCATTATCATCTTTAAACCTTAATTGTTGCGAAAATATTTTTTTAGCAATTCCTTTTTTAAATACGTTTAATTCCTCAATTATTTTCCTTTGGGTTTGAAGTTTTTCATCAAGTAAACTTAAAAAAGAAG
>JAQVDG010000023.1 GCA_028698395.1 Weeksellaceae bacterium | reverse complement strand
GTTACCATAAACAACACGAAATAATGAAAAATATACTATTATTCATTGTCTTTATAATTCCATTTTTGGGTTTTGCACAATCCAATGAAAAAGAATATTCAGTGAAAGGCATTGTTACAAACAATTCTATAACTAGAAATAAACCAATTATTTGGGGACAAATAAAAAAACCTGCCCCATCTGAAATATTTTTTAGACACAAATCTGATGGTAGCTATTATATAAAAATGACTGCAAATGGCAAGTTTGGTTATGGTGGCTACTTCAAATATATCGGAAAAGAAGGCTCTGATTTTAAATACAAAAGAACTGATAGTAATACCGATGATATCATACTTATCAACTTCTCAATAATAGATATAACTAAATCAAATAAATATGAAAATCAGATTGTTATGAAAATGATTACTTACCAGTCATCATATGGTCTAATGCTAACCTTCTAAAAAACAAAAAAATGAAACGGTTAATAATAATTATCATCTGCCAATTTGCTATTATTAGTTGTACTCAAAATCAGCAAAATAATACAAATACGAGCAAACAATCTAATCAAAAAATAGTTGATTTCTGTGACTATGAAATAATTAAACGTGATGATGGTATAATTGTAACACAATACCCCCCAATACCAATTTCCTCAGACAACAAACTTCAGGTTGGCATTTCAATATCTTCAAATGGTTATGAATACTATTTATCTGCACTCGTTAGATTTTTTGAAATTGCATCAAAAATTACCAGTGATTTAACTATTCGTCTTGAGAGCAATGAGATGCTGACATTCAAACTAGTAAACTCAGGTTTATCGTATATCGAGAAAAGTGAAGCTGCAATTGGTGTTTTTTTAATTAAAGAAAATCAAATTGAATCACTAAAAAATTCAAGTATATTAACTGTTTCATTTATGCTTGAAGATAACTTAATGCATACCTTAGAATGCAAGGTTAATAGTTCTGTATTGAGCAAGCAGTTGAATTGTGTTGCAAATTCGAGTAGTAAAAATTTTAATAAGGCTGGTAGCGATAAATATAAATATAGTATTTTTTATCCAAGCGAATTTGAATTAGTAAAACCCTCAGGTCAACATACTGACTTAAAGTTCCAAAACACAAAAACTGGTAGTTCAATAGTCGTTGCTGTTTATCCTCGGACAAAAGAAGAATACTCAATAAGCGCACACGATTACACAAAAGAAATAATGGAACAATTATTTCAGCAACAGAATCTATCGCATATAATTGTTAAATCTGAAAAAAATTTCATTGAGAATCATAAGGCGTTTATGATTTACTACACTAGCCCAACTTACAACACAAAGGCTATTGAGGTTTATTTTTATAAAGAGAATTTTGCATATGTTATAACAGCAATGACAAAAGAAAACAACTTTAACGATTTTGAAGAAGTTTTCAAAAAATCAATTTATTCACTAAAATTTAATTAATATGAAGGTTATTGGAGTTATATTGCTTGGTATAGGTTTATTAAGTTTAATTGGAGGTTTAATAAGCCCATCAAATGCTGATAGCGGAGTTGTAGTTTTTGGATATATCTTAAAATTTGGTTTAATAATTATTGGTATTGTTTTACTGTCCAAAGAAACTAAAAAAAATAATTGATTGAACAACAACTATTAGTAGAATTAAAAAACTACCGCCAACAAGGGGTGTATATAATGCAGGTTATCAACGGATTAGGAAACTTTCTCGCTTTTTGTAGCTTCGTAGCGTGGGATAGGATAACGTTTCAATCCCCTGCACTATACACACCCCCAGCCGTTACCGCCAAGTGTAAAAAAAAACGACACAGCAGACAATTTGCTACATAAAGACAGAAAAAAACGAAATAAATGAACAGCCAACGCACAAAACAGCACATTTGCAAACCACACAAGCCGACACGCAACCAAAGTTTGCAAAAGAGCTGTTTTCTTGCCGACACACAAACAAAATATCAATGATTGGAATATGTTAGAAGTTAGAAAAAATACATACTCAAAGAATTATGAAAATACTTTTTTCCGCGAGTTCGCAAGACACTTACATAAATCTTTCGCAGACAATGGACGTTCTGGACTTCTAATTGGAAGCCCATTTTGTGAAGTTGACGAAAGACTTCAAATTGATGCTTTGCTTATTACAGACCAAGTAGTTTGTATTATTGACTTCAAAAATTTTAGTGGCAAAATAAATCTCCCCAACGAAAGAAATTTTGAAATGGGTATTTGGACAAATGCAACTGGCGACCAAATCAAAGGCGGTAGTTCCATAAATCCGTTCATTCAATTAAAAAATCAGAAAAGACGATTTTCAGAAGTTTACAACAAGTACATTCAAAAAGACCTGAAAACAGGCGATATATTTAATCCAAACCATACCGTAAGAATAATTTGTTTTCAAGAAGAAACCGAATTGAACGGACGAATTCCATTAAATGAAGCACTCAATTTTTTCATTCTCGACAAAATAACTTTCCTTGAAGGCTTATTGGATATTATTGATGTTTCCGACAAGGATGTAAACATTTCGCCAAATTCCTATGATGCTTTTAAAAAAGTATTTCGTGCTGACAAGTTTAAGTTTGACGACAAACCGCTTGAAGATAAATTAAAAGTGTTTGCCGATAAATCGGCTACACTTGATTTTAAAAAGCTTTATGCCGACCAACATTCAGCATTAACTGAAATAAAAACATTTTTAGAAAATCCAGAACAACAAATTTTCGTTTTACAAGGAACTTCTAATAGTGGTAAATCATATCTAATTCCTTTTATTCAGGAACTTGCCTACAACTTGGGAATACAGGAAACTGAAATTTTTGCTTCATCAAGTCGAGTAGCAAACAACTTGCTTACGATTGGCGGATTAGACAGAGTAAATAGCATTTACTCATACATTTATGGTGGACAAAAAAACAATAAGCAAGAAGACGAGCAAACCAAAGAACAAGAGAACCCCGAAGAAATAGACGAAACCAATGATTCAGAAGAATTACAAGTTGAAGAAATTCCTTTAAAAAACTGTGATAACGCTGAAAACGCTTTATTCATCGTTGATGAATCACAACTTGTGTCAGATTCGTTTAATCAATCCATTGATTTAATTTTTGGTACAGGTTATTTGCTGAAAGATTTTTTGAGCTTCACAAATTTAGCAAATACCAAAAGAAAAATAATTTTCATTGGTGACCCTTTTCAACTTCAATTAGGAAAAACTGATGAATCGCCTTTAAATCCTTTGTATTTAGAAGAAGCGTATAAGTTAAAAACCAACGCTTATCAACTATTAGACAAACCCGACTTTTCTGTTATCAATAAGGAAGCATTGTTTTGCGTTGATAAAATTCGCACTAAATATTTCAATTCACTTCAATTTATTGCAGGCGACAGTTTTTGCTTTTTACAAAAAGAAGATGTTACAAAGGCGGTTTCTGATATTATCCACGATAAAACTGAGTGTCATATTCTATGTTTCAGCAACGAAGAATCACAAAAAGTAAATTATTGGATTAAACAATCAATAATCAAAAACGGACAAGATATTGCCATAAATGATTTGGTTCTATTCAATAACAACATATCTATTGAAGATATAAATGACCCTTTTGCTGAACCAAAAAAAGTTTACAATGGACAGTTTGCAACAATAACAGCAGTCAATAACACACCGATAGAAAAAACAATAAAAACCAAAAAGAACCAAGAATCAACAGTTCTAACTTTTAGAGAAATTTCTTTAACTCTCAATGAAACTGGACAAAAAGCAATTGTTTTAAGCCTAGAAAACTATAGGATAAATGCAAAAGCTGAGTTATCAAAAAATGAAATTATAGCGTTCAAAATTCTCTTGAACTCATACATTGCTGAATATTTAAAGTCGCATCCATTTGAAAATACAACCGAATATTTGGAAATTCTAAAATCAGAAAAATATGTTTTGCTGGAAACTGAAATTAAAGTTTTAAAGCAAAAACTTGAAAGTGGAGAAAAGGTTAAAACTAAATTAGATGAAAAAATAAGAGAACAGAAAAGACTGTTTAAATCCGCAAGCAAAAAACATCGTTCAAATATTGAAGCAACTTTAAGGAAAGACCCATCAACAGAGTATTATAAATTTAAAAATTCTGCTTTGTTGCGGTTTGGTTGGGCAATGACAGTTCATAAGTCAATGTCTTATAAGTGGCAAGAAGTAATTTTCAATGTTGAAAAAGCTGGAACAACAAACGAAAATCATTTCAGATGGCTTTATACTGGAATTAGTAGAGCAAGAAAAAAAGTTTCTTTAATCAATTACAAACCAATAAGCCCTTTTGATAAAACTGAATTTGTTGATAGCAATTCTGCAAATGCCACAAACGAGTTTTTTTACATTGCTGAAAGCCAAGAAACCGAAAACCGTTTGACTGAGTTTAAAGATTTCGTTTTAAGTAAACTAATTGACACGGAAATCGAAAGAGTTGAAAATCTGAACTGGCAAGAACGTTACCATTTAAAAAATAATACAAAAACCACTATTATTTCTTTTAGCTATAATGGTCAAGGAAAATTTAGATTTCCATCATTATCAGGCGGAGACACGGCTTTTGGTAATGAAATTATTGAAAAGTTAAAATCCAAAAGCCTTTCATTTGATTTAGGCATTGTTAAAGACATTTGGCGAAAAAATCAATACGAAATTCTATCAAATATTTTAAAACAGGACAATGTATTTTTTAGCCAAATCATTCAAACCAATTTTAAGGATAGAATCAAATTGTTTAGCACAGAAAATGACGAATTAGATTTAGAAGTTGATTATAACGGTGACGGTGCTTTTAGCAAAATCACAGCAAAGTATTATTCAAATCAAGCAATATGGAATTCTTTCATTAATGCTATTAATCAAATCAAAGCTTAAACTATGGCTTCATTATTCGACTTTAGTCAAGCTATATCGAAACTCAACAAAGAGAAAAAATTTGCTGAGACATTAAAGTATTTCAAAGATGGCAAGAATGAGTTTACACCCGAACAAATTGGATTAAACAAATTTATCGTTTATGAAATGATTTCAGCATTAATTGAAACAAATCATTACGATGTAATTTTCACTTTCATTGAGCAATATAATGTAGTTTTAGACCCAAAGAACTTTTCATATTTACTTAAAAAATTCAAAGACAAACCTTCTGTAAATTGGACTGTTGTAAATAGATTTTGCGATTTGGTTTCCGTTGATTCACTTGATACAGAATGTAGAACCATTGAAGTTGAACGAAAAGGAGAAAAGAAACCAATGGAACTTGCATCAAGCAAAGAAGATTGGTATGCAGTTAAGACTAAAGCACTTTTTGAAACACAACATTATCAAGAATGCTTTGATTTATCAAAGAAAGCTCTCGAATCATTTGAAAAGTTCCACTATTCAAATGAAGTTTGGTTTGCAAGAAGAATAGCATTATCAAAAAAACATCTTGGCAATTCTGCTGACGCACTAAATGAATTGCTTTTGATTCTTAAGCGAAAAAAAGAATGGTTTATTCAAAACGAAGTTGCTCAGATTTATAAGGAAAATGGCGATTATGAAAAGGCTTTTAAATTTGCCATAAGTGCAATTAATAATTTTGGCGACCTAGAATATAAAGTTGGGCTACTTGTTTTAATAGCGGAATTGTTGGCATTAAAAGATGAAAAGGAATTATCCTTTAAACATTATTCATTATCAAAACTCTTGAGACTAAAAGAAGAATGGAATGTTCCAAATTCAGTTTCTTCGGCATTAGCTCAATTTTCTTTTGAGCAAATCACAATTGAAAAATTGCCAGAGTTAAAAAGAGAATTAAAAAATTACTGGAGCAGTTTTAATCCACAACAGAATGCACCGAGACAAAATACAACCCAAAGACAAACTGGAAAGATTGACCGAATTTTACATAATGACGAAAAGGGTGCAGATGGTTTTATAAAATTTGACGGCAATAAATCAGTTTACTTTCGAGTAAACACGACAGAAGAAATCATTAAAAAAATAGCTATTGGTTTAGAAGTGGAATTTAAAATATTACCAGCGACAGAAGACAAAAAAGAAAAAGCAATTCAATTGAAGGTTAAAGTATAGCCCACGCTTCGTAGTCAAGCACATTGGCTGGTCGCTCGAAAAATCCAACGCACGACCAAAACCAGCCAAAGAGCTTGCCTACCCCAACGCACGGCAGACAGAAACGATGTAGCAAATTGAAAGGAAAAATGACTGAAAACAAAGAACACCAGGCGGTAACACGCGGTATAAAACATTGGGGTTTAAGTGGTTATGCAAGCGTTCTGCCCCGCATTAAGTTCGGTGTAGCTGGACAGGATAGTAGCCCGCAATCCCCAACGTTTCATACCGCCAACCGTTACCAACAAGCCTATAAGACAGATTTTCACGACATTGACTAAATAAGTAAATATTAAAGGTTTTATTCCAAAATAATAAAGGTAAATGCACACATTGCCAAGGCCTTGGGCCTTCGCACAGGCTTAAGCCTTGGCAAAGAGTGCATCTCTATGGTACGGTTATAGATTTTTAGTAACTTTGAAATCTGAATACAAGGAAATATGAGAAAAATAAGAGAAATATTAGAAGATGTATCAAATGGAATTTGCTATGATTCTTATAAATACTGTGCTGATGATGAATTAAAGGTTCCAACATTGAAATACGAAGAAAGTCAAAACTTTACAATACTTAAAGACAGATATGGAGAAACTGATACTTCATTAAAACAAACCAAAGATTTATCAAAAAAAGCAAAGCAATTATCACAAACAGAACCTTTATTTAAGTTCTTCTTAGATGGCTCAAGAAGAACATATAAAGTTGATGATATTGAAATAAACAAAAGGATATTCCCGATTATGGCAGGGCAAATCGGAGTTGCTTGCTGTGAAAGGAAATCCCCAAGTAAATTTTGCTGTTGTGAACTTGAAAATAACCTTGTTATATCATTGCCAACAGAAGCTAATCCAGAAGTTAAGAATACTGAATTATTTTTTAACAATATAAAAGACAAGATTAATTCAGTTGAAAGAGTAAAAAAAGCAGGTGTGAAATTTTCAAATGTTTTGAGTTATTCTTCAAAATTAAACCAAGACTCAGCAGACTTAAAATATGAACACTTAGGAATTGCAGCAATTCAAGATGAAATGGTGGAGTGTGAAAAAAAGATTGTTTCTAATTTAACTAATAAAAATTTATTGAATGAAGATAGTTACTTGCTAAAGGATGGTTCATTGCAATACAAGCCAATGAAAACAGGTGACTTTAAAGAACTATCAAAAATTAAAAACAATTATAGGTGTGTAATTGGTGTTTCAAAACTCTTTAATCCAGAATTTAGTAAGGATAAAAGCGGGAAAAGCAATGCAGCTGCTTTAGCTAAATTAAAATTATACCATAGAACCCCTGCTTATATGTTTCAACACGATATGGAAAAGTGGTCATATCTTGGTGATTACAAATACAGCGTTTGGTATGTGCGAATCAGAGATTCAAAATATACTGAAAGTCCATTTGCAGGAATAGTTAAGATTGAAAAAATTCTAATTACTGACAACGAAAATGAATACGGATTAGAATCTGACCTAATTGATGTAATAACAGCTAATATTATTAATGAAAGGAATCCTGTTTGTTATGGAAATGATAAGCGGTGGGCAAACCATTTATATCCTGTATATCTTACTGAGAAATTCCTGAAAAGCAAATACTTGAGTGACATTCACTTTCTAAATCTATTCTAAATGAAACAAATTGGAAAAATTATTGCAACAGAAAAAGTACCAACTACCGTTGACGACTTTTTTTTCTGGACTGACAAAGAATTGATTATAAGACCATTCGATGTGGTAAAAGTTAATCACATTAAAAACTCAATAACTTTTGGAGTAGTACAAGAAATTTCTCATTTGACAGATAACTCAAGTTTTCTTGCTGGTTTTATCTCTAGTGATTTTGGAGACGTTAATTATCAGCAATATACACAGCGAATTGGGATGAATTATGTACACGCAAAAGTAGTTGGAAACTCCCAGAACATTTATACTCCAGTTCTTGATGGGTCATATGTAAGCCTAGCTGATGAAGATGATATTAAAGAAGCATTAGGATTAAAAGATATTAAAAATCCCCTAACGTGCGGTTTTATTGAAATGTATGAGCAACCAAATAGTGTTACTATTCCTGTTCATTTTAATTCACAATTTTTAATTGGCCCTGAGGGTGCTCACTTGAATATTTCTGG
Source organism: Weeksellaceae bacterium (assembly GCA_028698395.1). The sequence goes on along the minus strand of JAQVDG010000023.1, from coordinate 5,212 downwards.
TATTTCAGGACTTGCTTCAAAGACCTCATACGCAATGTTTTTGCTTAAAGCAATTCAAGATAAGTATCTAGAAGCCAATTCTGATGAATCTGTTGCTTATGTTTTGTTTAATGTAAAAGGTAGAGATTTATTGGCAATTGATGAACCAAACACAGAATTAACAGAAGATGATTTGGCTATATACAAAATGCTTGGATTAACAACTTCCCCATTTCAGAATGCCAAATACTTCTACCCATATTCAAAAGATATCTTCACATCAACATACGGTAGAGATGTTAAAAGTCAGATGGAACTTGGAAAGGCTTGCCTCTATAAATATATATTCGAAGATGACAAAGAAAGTATTGACCTGTTATTTTCCAATGTTGATGACCCTAATCAAACTATGGAGTCAATTGTGAATTATATTGCAACTGGGCAAGGAGGTTTTAATGGTATTACAAATTGGTCAGAACTACTTAAAGAAGTTTATGAACACACAAAATCTGGTAGTACAGGTAAAGATAAAGAAATAACAGTTTTAAGTTGGAGAAAATTTTATCGTCTCTTCAGAAAAACAATTGAGAAAACTACAATCTTCTCAAACTCTTTAAGCAGTAAAACAAAAGACTGCGAAGTAAGACTTAAGGAAGCGATTCTTAATATTCAAAAAAACGACTTGTATGTAGTTGATGTTGCAAAATTAGATGAAGAAACTCAAGGATTTGTGTTTGGAGATGTTATCAGGTCAATTTATGATTTGAAATTAGGGCAAGCTAATGACCGTAGCGAATCAGAAATTCCTTCAAAAATTATAATATTCATTGATGAGTTAAACAAATACGCATCAAAAGAAGTTCCAAAAAGTTCACCAATACTTCGCCAATTACTAGATATTACTGAAAGAGGACGTTCTTTAGGAATAATTCTTTTTGCAGCGGAGCAGTTTAAAAGCGATATTCACGATAGAGTTAAAGGGAATTGTTCAACTCACGCTTATGGTCGAACAAATGCAATAGAGATTTCAAAACCAGATTATCAATATGTGCCGCCAGTTTATAAATCAATGTTAACAAGACTTAAGCAGGGTGAATATATATTACAAAATCCCATTTTTAGGTCGTTATTAAATATTAAGTTCCCAAAACCAATTTATAAGCAATTCAAAAATGGATAATGATTTTTCACCAATAATTGGCAAAGATGTTATTGAATCCTTAACATTAGGTATGTATGACGATTCTCGTTTCATATATAGAGAATACATACAAAATTCAGCTGACCAAATAGATAAGGCAATAAAAGAAGGATTATTAAATCCTTGTGAAGGCGAGATTCATATTTTTATTGATGCTGAAAATAGAACAATAACTATTGAAGATAATGCGACAGGAATTAAGCAAAGCGAAGTTAGACCAATCTTACAGAACATTGCTCAATCAACTAAGCAAAGAGGGGTTGACAAAGGTTTCAGAGGCATTGGTAGATTAGGTGGATTAGCATATTGTGAGAAATTAATTTTTGAAACATCTTTTTCGGGTGAAAAAACTAAATCAAGATTAACTTGGGACGCAGAAAACTTAAAGGATATCATAAATAATCGAAGGGATAAGGAAGAAGCTATATCAGTAATAAAAAAAGTTACATCTTTTGAAGTTTTTGAAGAAAAACAGGATGCACATTATTTCAAAGTTATTCTTCAAGAGGTTACAAATGATGACTTGTTGGATAAAAAGGAAATAGAGAAGTATTTATCAATGGTTGCTCCTCTCCCCTTTCCAACAAGATTTATCTATAAATCACTTGTTTACAAAGATGTTGAAGATAATAAATTTGCACTAGATGAATATAAAATTTTCCTTAATACTGAACGACTTTTCAAAGGTTATTCAACATTAATCTATAAGGGTGATGAAAACGATAAAAAGAAAGAAGATGAGATTATTGATGTAGTTTTTTTTAAAGAATATGCTAATGATGGAAAACTTTTGTACTGGGGTTGGCATAGTGTTTCAGAAAAAAACCAATCTTTAAACCAAGTAAATTACACTAGAGGTTTTCGTTTAAGAAAGTCAAATATTCAGATAGGCGATGAGTACACACTATTAAAACTTCAAAGAGACCGAAGATTTCATTTTTACTTTGTTGGAGAAGTTCACGGTGTTCATCCTGACCTTATTCCAAACTCAAGAAGAGATTACTTTACAGAAAACAAGATTTTTTTTGAATTTGAAAACAAACTTAAAACTTTTTTCCATACCAATATTTACAAACTTTGCTATACCGCTTCAGAAATAAATAGTTCTGTAAAGAAAATTGAAGAACTAAAAACATTTGAAGAGGAATATAAGCAAAAAAAAGAATCGGGTTTTACGGACAAAAAAGAACACCAAGAGTATAAGGACAAGTTTGAAAAGAAAAAGGAAGAAGCAATAAGAGCTCAAAAAAGGATAGAAAAAATTGAGCAAGAAGTTGTTTCAAATGGTTTACAACCTGTAAAAAAAATATTGGACAGAGTTGTTCAGCCTCAAAACTCATCTGATGTCAATGGCATAACTATATCTGATGACAATGAAGAAAAACTAACTTTCCGTACGGACAAACTTAGTAGTCTTACAAAGGAGCAAAGAAAACTCGTAAGTAAAATATATTCAATTATTCGTGACGCTCTTGATAATAGTACAGCAGAAAGTGTAATTAAGAAAATTGAGGAAGAATTAAAATGAGAAATGTACTACTAATTGAACCTAATTACAGAAATAAATATCCACCTATTGGGTTAATGAAATTAGCCACCTATCACAAGATGTTAGGTGATAATGTTGTTTTTTTTAAAGGTGATTTGAAAGACCTCATAATAAATCACATAGTAAATCTATGTATTTCTAAATTAAGAAAAATTGACTCCAAATTCAATTGGAAATCTAATTATTTCATTATAAGAGAGTATATTAAGAAAAGAAATAAATCTATTCTAGATGATTTAAATACAAATGAATCTGAATATGAAGTTTTGCTACTAAACGCTATCATTTTTTATAAAGACTATTACTGGAAGAAGCAATACTTGAAAGAACCTTTCTGGGATAGAGTGTGCGTTACAACACTATTTACTTTTAATTGGCAAATTACAATTAATACTATTGAATTTTGCAAATCGCTGGTTAAGGACGAAAATGAATTATGGGTTGGTGGTGTTATGGCTTCTGTTATTCCAGAAGAAATAAAGAGTCACACAAATTTAAGGAATGTTCATACTGGTTTGCTGAATAAAGCAGGCGTTTTAGATGACAACAATATAATAATTGACGACCTTCCTCTTGATTATTCAATACTTGATGAGATAGAGTATAAATATCCTGAAAACGAAGCTTATTATGGTTACACTACAAGGGGTTGTGTAAGAAAGTGCAAATTTTGTGCAGTCCCAGTAATAGAGCCAAAATTTAATAAATTCATTTCATTGTCCGACAAAATAAGAGGGGTTGATATTAAGTATGGTGCAAAAAGGAATCTACTATTACTTGACAATAATGTTTTAGCATCCCCTAAATTTGCTGAGATAGTTAGTGATATTATGAATAACGGTTTTGATAAAAAAACAAAATATATTGAACCTAATCAACTTGAAATTTCCATCAACAACTTAAATCAAGGTATTAACAACAATGCATACATTAGAAAAACTATAACAATTTTCAATGAACTTATAGATAAACTTAAAGGGGAGAATAAACAATACATTTATAACTTATTGCTTAACAATTATCTTTTAAAACCTGAAACGGCAACGATTGATAAGATAAATGAAGTTTACCCTATTATTTCTCCTCTGTATGAAAAACATCGTAATAGAGTGCCCAAATCAAGATATGTTGATTTCAATCAAGGGGTTGATGCAAGGCTTTTTACAGATGAAAAGGCAAAGTTGTTAAGCCAAATTCCAATAAAACCGCTAAGAATAGCTTTTGATAGTATGGATTATAAGGATGATTATTTGGAAGCTATTCTTAAAGCAAAAAAATTCGGCATTAAACATTTCTCTAACTACTTATTATACAATTACGAGGATGAGCCTATTGAATTATATCAACGTTTAAAAATGAATGTAGAATTATGTGATTCTCATAAACTAGATATTTATTCCTTTCCAATGAAATATCATCCAATTTTTGGTGAATACCACCTTAATAGAGACTATTTGGGAAAAAATTGGAATAGAAAATTCATAAGAGCAATTCAAGTTATTTTAAATGCAACTAAGGGTAAAATAGGTAAAGGCAAAAGTTTCTTCTACAAAGCTTTTGGCCACGATGAGGAGGAGTTTAATAAACTTCTTTATATGCCTGAAACTTATCTACTTTTCAGGTTCTTTTTTGAAAAGGAAGGCTATACTCAAGAATGGTGGAAAAGTTTCAGTTCTTTAAACAAGGATGAATTGACAATTGCTAAACAAATAATTGAAAGAAATATTTTTAATGACATAAATGAACTAACAAATAACTCAAAAATAGATAACGTTTTGAATCATTATAAGATAAAACGTGAAGACCTTTTGGATTCAAATAACGAGTTATTTAAGCTTAAATCAAAGTTTGACAAACTTATTAAGAGTGAAAAATATAGCGTTTTTGAATCAATAGAATGCTTATAATATTTCGTATGCGCACACATTTGCAAGCCGCACAGTCCACGCTTCATCCAAAGCTTTCAAAAGAGTGCGCCTAAGATGTAGTTAAGAAAAAATCACTGAATTGGTTGTAATAAAACCTATTCTGAATAAGACAAATAACTAAAGGCCAGTTGGTAACAAGGGGTGTAGCCAATGTGGGTTGACACTGGAGCTTCGGAGCGGTTTCGCCCGCTCGGGCGTTTTCGTCGGGGGACGAAAACGTAACACGCTCTCCCACACTTGCCACACCCCCAGCCGTTAGCGCCAAGTGTAAGAGACAGTTGGAGAGTACAATAATGTAATGAAAGTATATAAGAATAAAAAAATAAGGGGGCAGATGAGATGGTTGGAATAATACGTTTAGCCCAATTGAACCACGCTAGGATATACGCTAGCTGGAAAGGCAGATACCAATTTCCAAATGATTCAGTAGAATTAATGAGGAAACTGTTGTCAACAATGCTATCATTGTCATTGTTCGCCTGAAATTGTGTCTGATGAATTGCTTCATAAGCATTTTGATAATGTTTAATGATGTCGATACAAAGGTAACAATTT
>JAQVDG010000373.1 GCA_028698395.1 Weeksellaceae bacterium | reverse complement strand
CAACTGATTTTTATGATAGCAACCATTTAAATCAGAAAGCGGTAGAAAGATTTAGTGAAATGTTTATTCAGTTTTTAAAAAATAGAAATCTAATTTCTAAATTATAAACAAAACAATTTTAGAATAATATTTTAAAGTAAATATTTTATGTATCGAAAGAAAATCCTCATACGAATCGGTTCTTTACGCCATGGTGGTGCCGAAAAGGTATTGGTTACTTTTTTGAAGAACTTGCCTTCTGATAAATATGAAATTGATTTGTTGCTCAATTTGTATTCTGGGAAATACCTTTCTGAAGTGCCGAATTGGGTAAATATATTGTATATCAACAAAGGCGAAATGATTACCACTAATAGGATTCAGGACATTCCTCAAAAAGCTTTTCGTGTGATTTATCAAAAAATCCTGAAAACTTTTCCTTCTCTTTTGTACAAATACATTTTAAAAAACAAAAAATACGACATTGAATTTGCTGCCATTCATGGATTTAGAGATGAAATTTTAAATTCTCCACAAAAAAAATCAAAAAAAGTAGTTTGGATTCATAATGATTTACGAAAAACAGAATTCCATGATTATACCGATAAAGAAATTCGAAAATTTTTTGGGTTCGATAAAATTTTAGTGATTTCTGAACAAATTCAAAACGATTTTGAAAATCTTGCAACGACCGAGGATGAGAAAAATAAAATAATTAGAATCTATAATCCATTGGATACAGATGAAATTACATTAAAATCAAAACTTTTACAAAATCAATATACATTTGAAAAAACACACATAACATTTATTTCTGTAGGAACTGTTTTTCCTCAAAAAGCTTATGACAGATTGTTGAGAGTTCATAAAAAACTTTTAGAAGAAGGATTAGCGCATCGTTTATTAATTATTGGAGATGGTTATGATTTTAGAAATATTGAAAAATTAAAATCAGAATTAAATTTAAATCAAACTGCAACTATGCTTGGATTTACAGATAATCCTTATCCGTATTTAAAACAAGCCGATTTTTTTGTATTGAGTTCTCGTTATGAGGGATTTCCAACGGTTTTATACGAAGCGATTACACTTAATAAAAAAATTATTTCAACAGAAGTTTCCGGAGTAAATGAAATGTTGCAAAATGGAGAGTTAGGGCTGATTGTTGAAAATTCAGAAGAAGGAATTTATAACGGTATGAAAAAAGCCTTACAAAATCCCGAATCATTTAATCAATACGTTGAAAAATTAGAAAATTACGATTCACCCTTTACATTGAAAAATTCAGTTGAACGTATTCAAACTATTTTAGATGAATTAGTGGATTAAAACGAATTGTAAACAAAGTATTCTCATAGAAAATTCAGATGTTTTTTTACTGAAAAATGATTAGGTTTGCAATTGAATCATAGAATTCTGAAAATGCCAACTTTACTTCAACAAGACTATTTTAGAAAAACCGGAAAATTCAAAAAAGTTTTCTATTGGAATGTTTATTTCGATCCGGGATTAAAATTTCTATATTGGTTCAGAAAAGCTCAGAAAACTTCATCCAAAAGTATTTTGGGTATTTTTTCTCGACTCATGTTGCGGAAATATCAAATCAAATACGGATTTCAAATTTCGTCTAAAACTCAAATTGAAGGTGGGTTTTATTTAGGACATTGGGGAGCTATTGTCATCAATCCAAATGTGAAAATCGGTAAAAATTGCAATATTGCACAAGGCGTAACCATTGGTCAAACCAATCGGGGAGAACGAACCGGAGTTCCGGAAATTGGAAATCAAGTTTGGATAGGAGCCAATGCGGTAATTGTTGGTAAAATTAAAATCGGAAATAACGTTTTGATTGCACCTAATGCCTATGTGAATCGGGATGTGGGAGACAATTCAATTGTCATTGGAAATCCTATGCAAATAAAAGAAAGCAAAACAGCAGTTGACGGTTATATAAACAATAAAATATGAAAGCCAACGAAAAAGGATTGTTTGTGATTTCGCTTGATTTTGAGTTGTTTTGGGGCATACGAGACAAATATACTTTTGAAGAATATGGAAAAAATGTTTTAGGCGTTTGGGAAATTTTACCAAAATTGCTTGAATTATTTAGAAAATATAATGTTCATGCAACTTTTGCAACAGTTGGAGCAATGTTTTCTGAAAATTATGAAGAAATAAAAAAGTTTCTTCCGGAATTAAAACCAAATTATAAAGATTCCAATTTATCGCCTTATAAAGGGTATATTGAAATGTCAAAAAATAGTGATTCACGTTATTTTTTTGGTAAAAAATTAATTGATTTAGTAAAAAAATATCCTGAACACGAAATAGGAACTCATACATTTTCACATTATTATGCTTTAGAACCTCATCAAACAGTAGAAGAATTTGAAGCGGATTTAGATGGTGCAATTGAAATTGCAGAAGCAAATCAAATTAAAATAAATTCTTTTGTTTTTCCCAGACATCAAATCAATCCGGATTATTTAAAATTATTTCCTCAAAAAGGAATTAAAATATATCGAGAAACAGAAAAAGCTTGGTTTCATTCCGCAGCAAGAGGTGAGGAGGAATCCATTGTGAAAAGAGGATTTAGATACTTGGATTATTTTATTTTTATGGGCAGTCATCATTGTCAAGATTTAAATGAAATTAAGAAAAAAGATTTATATGCCATTCGGGCGAGTCGTTGGTTTCGTCCGTACAAAAAATCAGAAAGTAAATGGGATGGATTGAAGTTGAGAAGAATTAAAAAACAAATGAATTATGCTGCTAAAAAAGGGAAAATATTTCATTTGTGGTTTCATCCGCATGATATTGGAATAAATCAGGAAATTAATTTTCAGCTATTTGAAGAAATTTTGAATCATTATCAAAAATTGAATCAAAATTACGGAATGGAAAGTATGAATATGAAAGAAGTTGTAGAGGAATACGAGAGGAAATATGGATCTTAAAATTGTAATGCTGACAGGTTTGGCTGTTTCATCAAAATTCATGTACAATGGATTATCTAAGGATTTAAAGATTGAAAAAGTCATTCGAGAACAACCGATTCCCATGAAAACTATTATGAAAAATCGGGCAAAAAAATTAGGTTGGCTAAATGTAAGCGGTCAAATTACTTTTGGATTATTATT
>JAQVDG010000022.1 GCA_028698395.1 Weeksellaceae bacterium | reverse complement strand
GGAATGGATTCGTATTGCGCTACACTACTTTCTAATAATCCGGAAAAATTTAATCCAACCCAAATTCCTGCTCCAATTGAAATAAATCCAGCAAATGCCTGAATGAATCCTCTTCTGAATCCCGAATAAGCACCGACAAATAAAACAATAAGAATAGTTAAGTCAATTCCGTTCATTCGTTTTCTACATAATATTTTTTACCGATTGAATGCAGTACACTTACCAGCGTATCAATTTCCTCTTTTGTGTTGTAACAACTGAATGAAATTCTCAAAGGCGTAATATTCTCTATTTCTTCCGGAGTTAATAAAGCCTGAATTACATCAGACACTCTTGATGCTCCTGAACTACAAGCACTTCCTTGAGAAACTGCAATTCCTTTTAATTCTAATTCAAAGCCAATCAAAGTATCTTTAAAAGGCAATCGGGCATTAAGAACGGTATATAAACTTTTGTCTAAATCAGCAGAATGTCCATTAAATTCTACACCGGGAATGTGTTTTTTCAATTGCTCAATGGTATATTTTTTTAGCTCTTCAATGTGTTCCCGATGTTCTTCCAAATCACGGGTAGCAATTTCAAATGATTTGGCCAAACCAACTATTCCATAAACATTTTCAGTACCGGAACGTAAACCTCTTTCTTGACCGCCACCGGTAATTTGCGGATGAAATCCGGTGGACTTTTTAATATAAGCAAATCCAATTCCTTTAGGTCCATGGAACTTATGTGCGCTGCACGAAGCAAAATCAATATTTAGCTCGCCAAAATTCAACGGATAATGTCCTAAAGTCTGAACTGTATCAGTATGAAACAAAGCATTATTCTCTTTGCACAACTTTTGTACCCGTTCAACATCCAGTAAATTACCGATTTCATTATTGGCATGCATAAGTGTTACCAAAGTTTTTTTGTTTGAAGATTTTAATTTTTCTTCCAAATCTTCATAATCAATATCGCCCCATTTATCTGTTTTTACTTTCAATAATTCCACATTCCGCTTTTCATTCATTTCACGGGATGTTTCTTTGACGCATTTGTGTTCTAAAACAGATGTTATAATTCGTTCTACGCCCAAATAATCAACCACAGAACGGATTATCAGATTATTGGCTTCTGTTCCGCATGAAGTAAAAATGATTTCAGCAGAACTTACACCTAAGGTTTCAGCTATTTTTTTTCGTGATAATTCCAATCTCGCTTTGGCTTCTCTTCCAAAAACATGAGTGGACGATGGATTTCCGTAAACGTCCTGCATACAGTTCAGCATTTCTTCAATTACTTCTTGATGCATGGGCGTTGTTGCGGCATGATCTAAATATATTTTTTTCATTGTACAGATTATATTGTGTGTGTTGTTAATTAATTCATTTGGATAAATTTAATGGTAGGTTGATTAATTTTTGTAGTTTGAATAATAAAAACCGGACTTGTAATTGCTTGAGTTGCCATTCCGGAAGTATTACTACGAATTGTATAATACACTTCAACCGAAGAGTTTTCATTTTTCACATTTTGTACTTGATATAAACTTCCCCCCATACGCTGACTTTCAAAATTTTTTATAATTACCATTTGTTGGTCAAAATCTATATTGGGTATTTCTGAATCAATTTGATTAGTCCAATAGGTTTTAAATTCTTCTTCATTCAAAATCGACCATTCATCAGAACCTGAACCACCATATTCTGATTCTATAATTACCTTATATATAAATTGTGCGGTCGTAGTATCAGATGTTTCATTTGAGATAATTTGAGAAGTTGTGCAACTCAAAATCGCAAAGCAAATACCGTAAATCAGTTTTTTCATTCTACTATTCCAATAAATAAGTTACAAATTTAAAGAAATAATCTTTTAAAAAGTTGATTTTAGGGTTCTAGAAATTTAAAGCGCATTAAATCAGTGGTCATAAAACGCCATTCAGGCGTTAATAATTCTCCTTCTTTTAAAGTGTACCAAGGACTGATTTCCTCTTGATTAGGATTTGCTATAATTTGAATATCTTGTGCGGGATGAAAACCTTGTGCAAGCAAAAATAAACGTTCGCCTTTACGGTTTTCAACAATATCTACTACAATAACGGCATGTCCATTTGGTCGTGTATTCTGAACGAAAATATCACCAATTCGTATATCTTCCAATTTTATGCTTTTTAAATCTGCACAAAAACTTGGTGTAGAAACCTCACGCATTACATATACTAAATAAGCATCGAAATTTTTACGGGAATAATCGCCTTGAGCATAATCCTCAAAACTGATTCGTTTTTTTTCTGCATGAAAAACAATTTTTTCATACTCTTTTTTATGGTATAAATATTCAGAAATTAATCGGATAACGGCATCGGTTGACATTTGAACATTTTCAGTATTCAATGGATAATCAATTACGGCAATATAAATATTATTATTGAGTTTTACTTTTCCATCATAGTACCGAACCGGAGAACCATCAGGTTTTAAAGGTAAAGAACGCAAATAAGATTCAAAACTTTCAATTGAAACAGGAATACGCGTATATCCCAAAGGAGCATCTACTCGTTCCAAAATATTTTTCCCATAGCTGTTTAAAATAGGAGAAGTTTCGACAAATCCTAATGAATTTGACTGCAACACACCTTCATTGTTCATTGTGTTACAGGAAATTACTATAAAAACAGTTAAAATTATTAAAAAATATTTCATTCAAATTTTCTCAAAACCCTTGTGTCTATTAGCAAATACTATTCCATTCACCTGATTTTCTCTTTTTTATCCTACTTCAATCCAAATAGTTATCCCATTTTTTTTATATTCATTTCAAATTTAAACTATTGCAAATTATTTGTGATAATTTAGAAAAACAAACAAAATTAGAAATTTTAATTCACAATTTTAATTGATTTTAACATTTTTTTTAGAATTTATTTAGGAAAGTTTATCTTTTTTAATGCTGATTGTCTGAAAGTTATAATTTAATTTTGGACTTTAACACAAATTCAGAATGAGAATAATTACTTTTTTATTGTTTTTTTTGTCTTTTATTTTAGTCAAAGCCCAAAAAAACAACCTCTTTGAAAATTATTTTGCTCAGGCATTTTTCACTGATTTAACCACTCCTCCCATTCATTATGCTGCATTTTCATCGCCCAACACTAAGAAATCTAATTTAAGTAAATTTGAAAAAGCGATTTTTCTTAAAGAAAACATTTCCTATCAAGATCATCTTTTTGAAGCAGCTTCTTTTTCCGTTCCTTTAATTCATAACTACAGACAATTAGATGAATTAATCAGTGAAAATAAATTAATCACAGTTCCCGAAGAAGGAAATGGCTATTACGTTCAAAAATTAACACACAGCAAAGCTTTTCTCTATCCGGCTGCTTATGATGTTTTGATTGAAATTTCTGATAGATTTTATGCGGAAACATCAAAAAAATTAAGTATTTCTTCCCTAACCCGAACCATGGAGTCACAAGGTAAATTGCGACGTGTCAACAGTAATGCAGCAAAAGGAGAAAGTACACACGCATACGGAGCTGCTTTTGATATTTCTTATTCTCAATACAATAACGTAAGAGGTAGAAATTATAAATACGAAAAAATTCTTCAAACTATTTTAGAAGAAATGGCAGCAGAAGGGAAAATTTATTACATCAAAGAAAAAAGGCAACCTTGCTTCCATATTACGCTCAGAAATTCCGATTTAATTTATCCGGAAGAATTAAGTCAATTAATCAATTGGCAAGTATTTAAGTAATGGACTAAAAATTCAACAAAAAATACATACTGTTTTTTTTAGCAAAGAAAATAACGACTTAGTCGTTATTTTTTTCTTTCATTCTATATTTTTATCTAATTTTAAAAAAAAAATCAAACCATGATAAAAATATACCATAATCCGCGGTGTAGTAAAAGCCGCGAAGCTTGTCAGATTTTAAACCAGATTGAAAAAGAAGAATACGAAATTATTGATTATATAAAAAATCCTTTATCAACCAATGAAATCAAAGATTTAATTCAAAAATTAGGCATTTCTCCACTTGATTTAATCCGGCAAAAAGAAGAAATCTGGAAATTGAATTACAAAAACAAAAAAATGAACGATGAAGAAATCATTGAAGCACTTCATTTACATCCGAAACTCATTGAACGACCGATTGTTGTAAAAAACAACCAAGCCATCATCGGTCGTCCGCCTGTTTTAATCAAAGATTTTTTAAATTAAATTCTTTAATGCTTAACTTTACTCCTATGAATGATGAAGAAAATAAGATTGATTTAGCCGAACTTGAAAATCAGGAAATTTCAAGACGTTATAAAAAAATGCTAAAAAACACCTACCAAACTTTAACGAAAGAAGACAAAAAACTCATTCGGAAAGCGTTTGATTTGGCGGTTGATGCACATAAAGACCAAAGAAGAAAAACAGGTGAACCTTATATCTTCCACCCGATTGAAGTTGCAAATATTGTTGCGAATGAAATCGGATTGGGCGCAACAAGCATTGCAGCTGCTTTGATGCACGACGTGGTAGAAGACACCAATTATACTTTAGACGATATTCAAGAGATTTTTGGTGAAAAAATTGTGCGAATTATCGACGGATTAACTAAAATTTCCATTTTAAATAAACAAGATGTTTCTATACAATCCGAAAATTATAAAAAATTACTTCTCACACTTTCCGAAGATATTCGGGTTATTTTAATAAAAATTGCCGATCGTCTCCACAATATGCGGACACTGGACTCTATGAGTGAAGACAAACAACTTAAAATTGCTTCGGAAACTATTTTCATTTATGCACCTTTAGCTCACCGGATGGGACTTTACAACATTAAATCTGAATTAGAAGATTTAAGTTTAAAATACACCAAACCGGAAGAATACCATAGTATTGAAAAAAAATTACAGGAAACTAAAGAAGAACGTGAAAAATACATTGCCGATTTTTCTAAAATTCTACAAGAAAAATTAAATAATGAAGGTTTGGAATTTGAAGTCAAAGGACGTTCTAAATCCATATTTTCCATTCATCGGAAATTAGTTTCTCAACATATTAGTTTTGAAGAAATTTATGACAAATTCGCTGTTCGGATTATTTATCGCTCCGATAAAAAAAATGAAAAATTCCTTGCTTGGAAAATTTATTCCATTGTAACCGATACATTCCGACCAAATCCCAAACGCTTGCGTGACTGGATTTCCCAACCTAAATCTACCGGTTATGAATCTTTGCATATTACCGTTTTAGGTCCGATGGCACGCTGGATTGAAATCCAAATTCGCTCAGAACGAATGGATGAATTAGCCGAAAGAGGAGTTGCCGCACATTATAAATATAAAGAAAACTTTCAGATTGAAGATTCAAAAGTGGATGAATGGATTGGTCAGGTTCGTGAAATGTTAGAAAACAATGAACATCAGGATGCCGCAGAATTCATTGATAATTTCAAATTTAATCTGTATGCCAAAGAAATTTTTGTTTTTTCACCAAAAGGAGATTTGTATTCCTTGCCCAAAGGCTCTACTTCTTTGGATTTTGCTTATGCCATTCATAGTAATATTGGCGACACTTGTTTGGGTGCAAAAGTAAACGGTAAATTATTTCCTTTAAGCCATGAACTTCAAAGTGGCGATCAGGTAGAAATTCTCGCTTCTCCCAATCAAAAACCCAAAGCAGACTGGCTGGAATTTGTTATCACAAGCCGTGCACGTTCAAAAATTAAAGCTTCTTTAAATGCTGAAAAAAGATTAATTTCAGAAGAAGGAAAAGAAATTCTAAAAAGAAAGTTACGCCATTTAAAAATTGAACTTACCGAAAAAACGATTAATGAAATGCAGCGTTTCTTTAAAACCCGAAACAGCCAGGATATCTTTTATAATATAGCCACCGGGAAAATCAATAACAAAGAAATTCGACGTTTTGCGGATAGTAAATCAGGATTCTCCGGATTCATTAACCGATTCCGACCTAAATCTAAACTCAAAGAAAATACAGAAAATCAAGAAAAAGAAGAAGTAAAAAAATACGATTCTTTGGTCTTTGGTTCTGATGAAGAAAAATTAAGTTATGAATTGGCTTCTTGTTGTAATCCAATTCCAGGCGATAAAGTATTTGGTTTTGTAACCGTTGCCAAAGGAATCCGTGTACACAAAAAAGATTGCCCTAATGCTGTTTCTTTACAAGCCAATCAGGCTTATCGGATTATTCGTGCCAAATGGATTGATTCTTCTTCTGAATTATACAGAGCTATTATCAACCTCAACGGATTGGATCGGATTGGTTTAATTAATGATATAACCAAAATAATTTCCAATAATCTCCATGTTCACATTCGAAGTTTTAATATTTCGGAAGAAGATGGGATTTTTGATGGGAAAATTTCAGTTTCAGTCAAAAATAAAAATCAATTGGACAAAATTATTGAACAAATCAAGCAAATCGATGGAATCCAAAAAGTCAGCAGAACCTATGTCTGATTTCCGCAAAGCTTGTCCATAAGAGAGTTTGAGCTCTTTTTATCTTTATCCGTTTATAGAAAAAGTGATAAACATCACTAAATCAGCATATTATTTGTGATTTGACTCATAAACTTTCTTCTAAAATAGTGCTTAATTTTATCAAAAAAATAAATCACTATGAAAAATTTTATTTTACCAATCACTGCTGTCATTTTTAGTTTCTTTTCGTGTCAAGACAGCCAAAACGTAGCTTTAGATTCTCCAATAAAAGAAACACAAGTTGCAAGAGGAGGTCAAGAAACTGTTGTGGATGAAGTTTCAACTCCCGACATTGTTAAATTAGCAACTTCCAATGCTGATTTATCAACCTTAGTAGAAGCGGTAAAAGCGGCTAATTTAGCTACTTCATTGAGCAATGCCGGACCTTTTACAGTTTTTGCTCCGTTAAATTCTGCTTTTGATAAATTACCAAAAGAAACGCTGACCAGTTTAATGAAACCGGAAAATAGTGACCAGCTAAACGATATTTTAGCGCATCACACTTATGTAGGCGTAATTCGTTTTGACCAGCTCAAAGATGGACAAAATTTAGGTATGGTTGATGGAAATTCCATCACCATCAAAATGGTAAACGGTGAGCCCACAATTAACGGGAATGTGAACATTGTTGCGTCTGTTCCGGCTGCCAATGGAATTGTTCATGTTGTAGATACAGTAATTTTACCTGAATAAATTTTATCTGAAAATAACTTAATTTTCTTGTTTTTAATGGTTTTGTTTAAAACGAGCTTCGATAATCCGAAGCTCGTTTTTCAAATTTATCCCCTTGTCTATTCTACATTAATTTGCTTTGGATGTTCTACTATAATTTCCGGTTTTCCTTTGTAAAGAAGCAATTTTCCATTCACACAAATTCGTTTATTCTGAAGAAATTCCGTAGGTTGATAAGTGAATTTTTTCCAGTTTTTCTCAAAAATTGCTACAACTAATTTCTGATTTGGATAATCTGCACCCAAATTTAGTAATGCCACTTTATTTTTTCCTTTAGAAATAAAAGTGCCATACACTTTATCACAATACGTAACTTTTTGATTAATGTGGGAAGAAAACTCTTGATCGGTTATCTGCTGCTGAGCTATACAAGAGCCCATAATGCCCATAAATGCAATTACAATTCTTTTCATGATAATATTATTTTAATAGAGTGTTCCAATTTATTAATTTTTATTGAGATTTCCAAATTATTTATTTCTGTTAAATATCAGTCAGTCGAACTTGCCCGATTCAACAAAAAGTTATACTTTTAAATAAAATTGAAAGCAATGAAAAAAGTTTTAGTAACATTAGATTTTAAAGGAAATGATTCCCAATTAATTGAAACAGCAAAAGAATGGGGGCGAGCTTTTGAAGCTGAAATCATTTTACTTAACGTTGACCCGATTGAAATTGATGCCAAAACAGTGGAAAACGACCCTATTATGGCACATAGAATGGAATCCATCAAAAACTTAACGTATGAAAACATACAAAATGTTGAAGGTAAATTAGGAGGAGAAATATTCCGTTTCAAACACGTTTTAAAAACCGGTTCGCCTCATGAACAAATCTTAAATGCAGCTGAAGAAGAAAATGTAGATTTGATTATTATGGGTTCAAACAAGCATTCTGCGGCCTATCGGTTTTTAATTGGCAGTGTTGCCGACCATGTTGTGAAAAAATCAACTATTCCGGTTTTATTAGTCCCTTTTAACTGATTTATACTTTAAAAAAACAGTAAGCTGTCTGAATATTCAGGCAGCTTATTTATTCTTTAAAATTTCAAAATTGCGCAGACAAATTTTCATCATTGGAATCATCAGCCTTAGTGTTGTCTACTTTTTTTATTTTTACAAAAAAAACACTGAAAACACTTTGTTTGAGGTCATGGAAATCCCGAATTTCACTATGACTAATCAAGATAATCAATCCATTTCACCACAAGATTTAATAGGGAAAGTTTATATCGTTGAATTTTTTTTTACGAATTGTCCCACAATTTGTCCGGTAATGAATCAAAATCTCATCCAAATCAATCAAGAAATCAACCATCCGGATTTTAGTATATTATCTATTACCATTGATCCTAAAAGAGATACGCCGGAAGCACTAAAAAAACATAAAGAACTCTTGGGTATTGAAACACCAAATTGGCATTTTTTAACTGCAGAACGTGATTCTATTTTTTCTCTCAGCAAAAAATTCAATCTTTATCTTGGTAAAGATTATCAATCAGCTGAAGGTTTGGAACACAGTGGGAAATTTGCTTTAGTTGATAAAAAAGGAAAAATTCGTTCACGTTTTAATAATAACGGTTTACCAATACTCTATTATTCCGGATTAAATTATTCCGATGAAAAAGGAAAAGAAGAAAGCCTAACCGGAAAATTCCATCCCGAAATAAATGCATTGAAAAACGATATTAAAATCCTTTTAAATGATTAAATTTGTTGCTTCAAAAACCTAATTAATTTTTGTATTAAATAAATTATAAATATGAAATCACTTACATTCTTTCTAAGTTCCTGCTTGGTTTTTTTATTTTTTTCATGTGGAAATGATTCAAAAAACTCAGCAATTGAAGTTCATTCTGTTCATGAAAATGAAATGGAAATGCCAAAAAAATTAGATGTAGCCGTTGCGAATACCATTGACCCGATTTGCGGTATGGAAATTCCAAAGTATTTAAAAGATACACTACATCTTCATAATGAAATTTACGGATTCTGTAGCACCAGTTGCAAAAAAGAATTTGAAAAAACTCCGGAAGACTATCTGGATAAATTAAACTAAAAATTTAACTCATTCATTAAACAACAAGCTTGGAAGTAAAATACTTTCAAGCTTTTTTCATTGAAAATCTACTTCACTATTTGGTAGATTTTCCTTACTTTCGCAGCACTAAAACAACAAAAATGGGAAGAGCTTTTGAATTTAGAAAAGGAAGGAAATTAAAACGTTGGGCTTCTATGTCCAAAACGTTTACTCGAATTGGAAAAGATATTGTAATGGCAGTAAAAGAAGGAGGACCCGACCCCCATTCCAATTCACGGCTACGTGCTGCAATTCAAAATGCCAAAGCAGCTAATATGCCAAAAGAAAATGTGGAACGTGCCATAAAAAAAGCAACCGACAAAGACACCGAAAATTACAAAGAAGTCCTTTTCGAAGGCTACGGTCCTCACGGAATAGCTGTTTTAATTGAAACCGCCACCGACAATAATAACCGGACGGTTGCCAATATCAGAAGTTATTTCAACAAATGCAATGGAACTTTAGGAACACAAGGTTCGGTAGAATTTATGTTTGACCATATTTGCAACTTTACAGTGAAAAGTGAAGAAACGGACATCGAAGAATTAGAATTAGAATTAATTGATTACGGAGCTGAAGAATTGTTTGAAGAAGACGATAATTTAGTCGTTTACGCTCCTTTTGAGAGTTTTGGCCAACTTCAAAAATATTTTGAAGAAAATAATTTTGAGATTATTTCCAGTGGATTTGACCGAATTCCGCAAGTAACCAAAGAGTTAACCGAAGAAGAACAAGCCGATGTCGATAAACTCTTGGAGAAAATCGAAGACGACGATGATGTACAAAATGTTTTCACAACCTTAGCCAATAATTAATTAGTTTGAAAATTTCTTAGAATGAACCTCAAGAAAAAAACAGCTGAAATCCTTTCTCAAACCATAAAGGAACTTTATCACTACAATCTGGAAAATTTAGAAATCCAAGTTACCCGAAAAGAATTTGAAGGTCAATATACCTTGGTTACTTTTCCGTTGATTAAAGAATTAAGAAAAAAACCGGAAGACATTGGAAATGAGATTGGAAATGCTTTGATTGCTCAAAATAAAATTTCAAAATTCAATGTAGTAAAAGGATTTTTAAATCTAAGTTTTTCGGATTCCTTTTGGTTGGAAAATATAAATGCTAATTCACAAAATAAGGAATTTGGGTTCATTCAAAATTGTACAAACAAAAAATCGGTTATGGTGGAATACGCTTCTCCTAATACCAACAAACCCATTCATTTAGGACATATCCGAAATAATTTATTAGGTTATTCAATTGCTACTATTTTCAAAGCAGCCGGTCATAAAGTTCAGAAAATTCAAATCATCAACGACCGCGGAATTCATATTTGTAAATCCATGCTGGCATGGCAAAAATTTGGAAAAGGTGAAACACCCGAGTCTTCCGGAATAAAAGGTGACCACTTGGTAGGAAAATACTATGTAGAATTCGACAAACATTATCGAGAAGAAATCCGATTTTTAATGGAAAAAGAGCAACAAACCGAAGAAGAAGCTAAGAAAAATGCTCCACTTTTCATTGAAGCTCAAGAAATGTTACGGGATTGGGAAGCCGGGAAACCGGAAATTCGTCAACTTTGGGAAATGATGAATTCCTGGGTTTATGCCGGATTTGAACAAACTTACAAACGATTGGGCGTTGATTTTGACCATTATCAATACGAAAGCGATACTTATATTTTAGGAAAAGATTTGATTCAAAAAGGATTGGATTCCGGTGTTTTTTATAAAAAAGAAGACGGTTCGGTTTGGATTGATTTAACAAATGAAGGTTTGGATGAAAAATTAGTTCTTCGTTCCGACGGAACTTCGGTTTATATGACTCAGGATTTGGGAACTGCCGTGGAACGTTTTCAAACTTTCAATATTGACAAACTAATTTATGTTGTTGGAAATGAGCAAGATTACCATTTTAAAGTTTTGTTCTTGATTTTGAAAAAATTAGGTTACGAATGGGCCGACCAATTGGAACATTTATCCTACGGAATGGTTAATTTACCGGAAGGAAAAATGAAATCACGCGAAGGAACTGTTGTAGATGCCGATATTTTAATGGAAGATATGTTCCAAACTGCCAAAGAAATTTCAGCAGAATTAGGAAAATTAGACGATTATACCGAAGAAGAAGAAAAAAATCAATTATATGAAACCATCGGGCAGGGAGCTTTAAAATATTTCATCTTAAAAGTTGACCCTAAAAAAGGAATTCTCTTCAATCCCAAAGAAAGTGTGGATTTTAATGGAAACACCGGTCCTTTTATTCAATATACCTATGCCCGGATTCAATCAATTTTACGAAAAGAACAAGCCGGAAATTTTGATGAAAAATCCATCGTTTTAAATGATGCTGAAATTGAAATCATACGTCATTTGTACAATTTTGAAGAAAACATCCAAAAAGCTGCTGAAGATTTAAGTCCGGCGATTATAGCAAATTATGTATATGATTTAGTGAAATTATTCAATTCTTTTTATCAGAATCACTCCGTTCTCAAAGCAGAAACAGAAGATTTAAAGAATTTCCGACTCACATTAACTCAATGGGCTTCTAATGTGATTTTCAATAGTTTACAATTATTAGGAATTGATTCGCCATCAAAAATGTAAAACAAAAATTCATTTTCAATATCCTTTGAAACCACTATCTTTGAAAAAAATATAAAATGAGCTTATTAGTCGTAGGAACCGTGGCTTTTGACCAAATCGAAACTCCTTTTGGACAAACCGATAAAATTTTAGGAGGAGCTGCTACTTTCATCAGTTTGGCAGCATCAAAATTAGATGTACCTTCCGGAATAATTTCCGTAATTGGTGGAGATTTTCCTCAAAACTATATTGATGTACTCACTTCCAGAAAAATTGATTTGTCCGGATTAGAGAGAATCGAAAACGGAAAAACTTTTTTTTGGCACGGACGTTATAAAAACGATATGAATTCCCGCGATACATTAACAACCGAATTAAATGTCTTAGAAAACTTCCAACCTAAAATTCCGGAAAAATGGATGAATCCCGATGTTTTAGTTTTAGGAAATTTACATCCTACCGTTCAGAAATCAGTAATTGAACAACTTCCAAAACGTCCGAAATTAGTCGTTTTAGATACCATGAATTTCTGGATGGATCATACTTGGAATGAATTAATGGAAATTTTACCTAAAATTGACGTTTTAACCATCAACGATGAGGAAGCACGACAAATGAGCAGTGAGTACAGTTTAGTAAAAGCAGCTAAAAAAATCCTTAGTATGGGACCGAAGATTTTAGTTATAAAAAAAGGAGAACATGGCGCATTATTGTTTCAAGAAAACAGTGTTTTTTTCGCTCCTGCTCTACCTTTGGAAGATGTATTTGACCCAACCGGAGCCGGCGACACATTTGCCGGAGGTTTTGCTGGATTCTTAGCAAAAACACAAAATTTCTCTTTTGAGAATATGAAACGGGCTATCATTTATGGAAGTGCTTTAGCTTCTTTTACGGTAGAAAAATTCGGGACACAACGTTTGGAAAGTCTAACATACAATGAATTACAAGAACGTTTGGAAGTATTTAAAACATTGACCAATTTTGATATAGAATTGGATTGATTTCAGTTATAAAGCCCAATGTACAAATCTTTTATCCGACCTTTTTTATTTAAATTCGATCCCGAAAAAGTACATCATTTCACTTCTTTTTTACTGAAATTCAGCCATTGGATTCCTTTTGTTTCAATTCTGCTGAAAAAAAGATTTACATTGAAAGATTCTCGTTTAGAAAAAGAAGTTTTTGGATTAAAATTTAAAAATCCTGTTGGATTAGCAGCCGGATTTGATAAAGACGCAAAATTATATCGTGAGCTTTCTTCTTTTGGATTTGGATTTATTGAAATCGGAACTTTAACACCAAAACCACAGCCCGGAAATCCAAAAAAACGATTGTTTCGATTGATTGAAGACCAAGGAATCATCAACCGAATGGGATTTAATAATAATGGAGTAAAAGCAGCAGCACTTCGTTTACGGAAAAATAAAAATATCCGAATCGGTGGAAATATTGGAAAGAACAAGCTCACACCCAATGATGAAGCTATTCGAGATTATGAAATTTGTTTTGATGAATTATTTGATGTGGTTGATTATTTTGTGGTCAATGTAAGCAGTCCGAATACTCCAAATTTACGTGAATTACAAGACAAAGAACCTCTTCAGAATTTATTACAGACTTTACAAAATAAAAATCAGAAAAAAACCAATCCCAAACCTATTTTACTGAAAATTGCTCCCGATTTAAGTAATGAGCAATTGTTAGATATT
>JAQVDG010000372.1 GCA_028698395.1 Weeksellaceae bacterium | reverse complement strand
TGCATTTAGATACGGAATTGAAAATCGGTTTGCGAGAGAAAGCTCTTTTAAACAGCAGAAACAAAAACGACAAAAATACTACGAACCCCTAACACACGCCTATGCGCTTTGGGCGGCTAATGTGCTTCTGGCAGTCTTTGCGCCCGCATTTCCTTTGTCGCCATTGCGACAGGAAATCCGCCCGCAGCCCGCCCAAGCCCATAGCCTCGGTCGTTAGGCACAAGCTTAAAAAAAAACGAAAATGAATCTCAACCATAAAACAATAGAAAAACTCAGAAATCTTATAAATGAAGAAACTGAGTATCGTTCAGGACCTAAGATTATTGAGTTTTTTAGTGACCTTGGATTCAAAGATACTTATGGACAAGGATTTCCTTCTCGCTGGAAATATACAGATGACAGACTTATACAGATAAATGGGACTCCAGAGTTAGATAAATGTATTAAGAAACTGTTTAATCCTGTAAACTTTATTGGTAGAATTTCAGAACTCGACAAGCATATTGACAATTTCAATCAGTATTTAGCCTTTGATAAATGGAATGTTATTAGAAATGAAACTGAAATAACCTTCCGTAGAATTGACAAAGTTCAACTTCATAATGACAAAGCAGAATTAAAAGAAGATGATTTTCTAGAAAAGGAATTTGAGAGTATTTCTTTAGACAAATTGAATTTAGACAGCTTTGTGACTGAAACCCTTAAAGTAAGATTTGAAGAAATAAAAAAGTGTTTTTCAGCAAAAGCTCATTTATCGGTAATTTTTCTATCGGGTAGCAGTTTGGAAGGTATATTACTTGGGATAGCATTAAAGAATCCCAAAGAATTCAATCAAGCTAATTCTGCACCAAAAGATAAAATTGGAAAAGTTAAACAACTTCACGATTGGACTTTAAGTCAACTTATTGAAACTGCTGGAGAACTAAAATTAATAAAAGAAGATGTAAGAAAATTTAGTCATGCATTACGAGACTTCAGAAATTACATTCACCCATATCAACAAGTAAGTTCTGGTTTTTTTCCAGACCAAAATACAGCAAAAATATGTTTCCAAGTTTTGAAAGCTGCAATATATCAACTAACAAATAATTAATAATTATGAAGACAAAACAATTTACCTCAAACTTTTATATACAGAGAGTGTATGGGCAAATATCAAACACAGAAATATTTTGTAGATTAATTGTAAAACAGAGACTTGATGATATGGAAATAACTGGTATAGAAACCAAGATAAATACATATGAAATTGGACAATCGTTAGCTGATTCTCGATTTTCATATAATACCGTAACATGGGGAAATTACTTGAACCAAACAATTATCATGTTATTTAACTTGTTGATGTTGAGATTAAATATTGAAGACATTTATAATGTTGACGGTCAAGAAAATATTGCATTATTTTTCAACGAGAATCCTTTTCACGAGGAATAAAAAAGCCAGTGCCTAACACACGCCTATGTTCACAGGCTGGCTGACGTGCACTTAGCGGGTTTTGCGCCCGCATTCACTTTGTCGCTGTGCAACAGCGAATACGCCCGCAAACCGCCCGTGCCCATAGCCTCGGTCGTTATGGGCAAAAATGAAAAAATAAAACGGACTACATAAAAATCAACTACATGAAGAAAAAAATCACAATTTTATTGTTTGCATTAGCAACACTCAATACTTATTCTCAATCCCAAAATACAAAAGATTATTTGAGAATTGTTTTAAATAACCTTGAAAAAGTGGAATCGGCTACTTACAACACCATAAAAGAAGGTTGGGCTCCAGCTGACACGGCTGCATCAGTAATTATGAATCATTTTGTAAAAGAGTATAACAATCCGCAAGATTCTACTATTGGTGCAAGTTTTGTCAATCTTTTACAGAAAGATACTACTCAAATGACATTTTGTTATGATGGAAAAATGAGGGCTATTGTTTACAAAGAAGAAAGAGAAATAGTGATTGATAGTTTCAAAGTTAAAAGGTATCCATTTAGACCGTTGTCACCACCTTTCTTTAACCGGACTAAAAGTATTATCAAATATGCTTTGGAGACAAAGGACAGTATATCAATAAAAATAGACGAAAATCAAAAGTATGTTTATTGTTGTCTAACTATCTTTAAAGATCAACAGGTAGAGTTTTTTGGTAAAGCTTATTATACGGAGAAGAATCCTTATGATTTCGGAGAATTAACCTCCAAATATGAGATTTGGATTGACAAATCAACTGATCTGCCATTTAAGATCCGTAGGGAAATGTCACACAATATTTCTGTTGAAACAATCAGCAATGTCAGTCTCAATAAAATAAAAATAAATGATTTCAAAGCGTCTGATCATTTTCAACCTAATTATAAAATTACGGCCTATCGTACACAAAATCAAAAACGAAAAGAAAATAAATGGATTGGCAAAAAAGCTCCGGATTGGACTCTATTGGATACAAACAATAAAACACAATCATTAAAAGGACTAAAAAGCAAGGTTGTAATGATTCAGTTTACGAGTGTGAGTTGTGGTCCTTGCAGAGTATCTATCCCATTCTTAAATAAACTGACATCGGCCTATGATAAGAAAGATTTTGATTTCGTTGCTATTGAATGTACTGCAAATAATCTACGTGCTTTGCAATTTTACCAGAATAAAAATGCTATCAATTATAAGTTTCTGAAATCGACAACAACCGTTCTAAAAGATTATGAAATTGTATCATACCCTGTTTTTTTTATCCTTGACAAAGAACGTATTATTAGAAATGTTATTAGTGGATATGGCAAAGAGACGACAGACAAAGAGATTAGAAATACTATTGACAAATTGATAAAATAAATTTCTGCCCATAACACACGCCTATGTTCATTGGCTGGCTGACGTGCATTCCGGCAGTTTTGCTCCCGCATTCACTTTGTCGTTCCACGACAGCAAATGCTCCCGCAAACCGCCAAGCCCATAGCCTCGGTCGTTATGGCCTATAGTAAAAAAAGGAAAAAGACGGATTTATTGGCTGAAAAATCTTTGACGAACTGTCCGCTCCTTCTCTACTTTTTGACTTTTCTGTAACGACAGAATTTGCTGGATTTCGTGGTTTTGCTTGGCGGACAATTCCTCGCAGATTTTAAAAGGAAAGAATTGGACTTTTAGCTTTTTCGACTACAAACCGG
>JAQVDG010000021.1 GCA_028698395.1 Weeksellaceae bacterium | reverse complement strand
AGTAAGCAAATCATCCATTAAAAAAGTAGTCGGTAAAAAATTAGCCGCAAGGGTATTAAATACTTGGCATGAAGACTTCGTGGACGAAGTTACCGGCGAAATGCTATCAATGGAAAGAAATGAGATCATTTTGGATCGTGAAACTGTGATTGAAAAAGAACATATTGACCAAATTATTGATTCAGGTGTGAAATCCATTTTGGTTCACAAAGAAGACAATAAATCAGTCGATTATGGAATCATTCACAACACACTTCAAAAAGACCCGACTAATACAGAAAAAGAAGCAGTAGAATATATCTACCGACAATTACGTAACGCTGAGCCACCTGATGAAGAAACGGCAAGAGGAATTATTGAAAAATTATTCTTCTCCGACCAACGTTACTCATTAGGCGAAGTAGGACGTTACAGATTGAATAAAAAATTGGAATTGAATATTCCGGAAGACGTTCAAGTATTGACCAAAGAGGATATTATTTCAATTATTAAATATTTAATTGAATTAATCAACTCAAAAGCTGAGGTGGACGATATCGACCACTTATCTAACCGTCGTGTAAGAACAGTTGGAGAGCAATTAGCTGCTCAGTTTGGAGTAGGTTTAGCACGTATGGCAAGAACCATTCGAGAGCGAATGAATGTTCGTGATAATGAGGTGTTTACGCCGATTGATTTAATCAATGCTAAAACATTATCATCCGTAATTAATTCTTTCTTCGGAACCAATCAGTTGTCTCAATTTATGGATCAAACCAATCCATTATCCGAGATTACACACAAACGTCGTTTATCTGCTTTAGGCCCCGGAGGACTTTCTCGTGAAAGAGCCGGTTTTGAAGTGCGTGACGTTCACTACACTCATTACGGAAGACTTTGTCCGATTGAAACTCCGGAAGGACCTAACATCGGTTTGATTTCTTCATTATGTGTATTCGCAAAAGTAAATAATTTAGGATTCATCGAAACTCCTTATCGTAAAGTTGAAAACGGAAAAGTAGAATTGAATCATGAACCAATTTATTTATCAGCAGAAGAAGAAGAAGCAAAAGTAATTGCTCAGGCAAATGCGCCGATTGACAACAATGGCAAATTCTTAAACGACCGGATTACAGCAAGAGAAGATGGAGATTTCCCTGTTGTAGAACCGGGAGAAGTAGAATTAATGGACATTGCACCTAACCAAATTGCTTCTATTTCCGCTTCTTTGATTCCATTCTTAGAACATGACGATGCTAACCGTGCTTTGATGGGATCAAACATGATGCGTCAGGCTGTTCCTATTCTAAAACCACAAGCTCCGATTGTAGGTACCGGATTGGAAAAACAAGTAGCAAAAGATTCCCGTATTTTATTCAATGCAGAAGGAAATGGTACCGTAACTTATGTAGATGCCGATACAATTTCCATTAAATATGATCGTACGGAAGATGAGGAATTAGTAAGCTTTAATCCAGCTGAAAAAAAATACCAATTAACCAAATTCCGCAAAACCAACCAAGGAACCACCATTACACTGAAACCGATTGTAAAAGTCGGAGACCGAGTAGAAAAAGGACAAGTACTTTGTGAAGGTTATGCAACTGAAAATGGAGAATTAGCAATCGGACGAAACTTATTGGTTGCTTTCATGCCTTGGAAAGGATTCAATTTTGAGGATGCAATTGTAATCAGCGAAAGAGTAGTTCGTGAAGACTGGTTTACTTCTATCCATATCGACGAATATTCTTTAGATGTACGCGATACCAAATTAGGAATGGAAGAATTAACCGCTGATATTCCAAACGTTTCAGAAGAAGCAACCAAAGATTTGGATGAAAACGGAATGATTCGAATTGGAGCAGAAATTAAACCAGGCGATATTTTAATTGGAAAAATTACTCCAAAAGGAGAATCCGACCCAACTCCGGAAGAAAAATTATTACGTGCTATTTTTGGTGAAAAAGCCGGCGATGTGAAAGATGCCTCTTTAAAAGCTTCTCCTTCTCTTCATGGAGTAGTAATTGACAAAAAATTATTCTCCCGAAGCATCAAAGACAAAAGAAAAAGATCGCAGGATAAAGCAATCATTGACAGTATTGAAGCTGAATTCCAAACAAAATTTGATGATTTACGCAACATCTTATTAGAAAAATTATTTGTTCTTTTAGACGGTAAAACTTCTCAAGGTGTTTTCAATGACCTGAATGAAGAAATTATCAAAAAAGGAGTAAAATATAGCAAAAAAATCTTGACTTCTGTTGATGATTACTTGAATTTAACAGGTTCTGAAAGCGTTTGGGTAATGGATGAAATGAAAAACGATCAAGTAAAACAATTGCTTCATAATTATAAAATCAAATACAATGATTTACACGGAGCACTTAATCGTGAACGATTTACCATTTCAGTCGGAGACGAACTCCCTGCCGGAATCGTGAAATTAGCCAAAATTTATATTGCCAAAAAACGTAAGTTAAAAGTAGGTGATAAAATGGCGGGGCGTCACGGAAACAAAGGGATTGTATCCAGAATTGTACGCGACGAAGATATGCCATTCTTAGAAGACGGAACACCGGTTGATATTGTATTAAATCCACTAGGAGTACCTTCTCGTATGAACATCGGGCAAATTTACGAAACCGTATTAGGATGGGCTGGAGCCAAATTAGGCCAAAAATACGCTACTCCTATTTTTGACGGAGCCGAAATAGAAGACATTAATGAATTAACCGATAAAGCCGGATTACCTCGTTACGGTACTACTTACTTGTATGATGGAGGAACAGGTGAAAGATTTGCTCAAAAAGCAACCGTCGGAATGATTTATATGCTAAAATTAGGACACATGGTGGACGACAAAATGCACTCTCGTTCCATCGGTCCTTACTCCTTAATTACGCAACAACCATTAGGTGGTAAAGCTCAGTTCGGAGGACAACGTTTCGGAGAGATGGAGGTTTGGGCTTTAGAAGCATTTGGAGCATCCAATATTTTACGTGAAATTCTGACTGTAAAATCAGATGATGTAATTGGACGTGCCAAAACTTATGAAGCTATTGTAAAAGGCGATCCAATGCCGGAGCCTGGTATTCCGGAATCGTTCAATGTATTATTACATGAACTGCAAGGACTTGGATTGGACATAAATCTGGAGGAATAGAAATCAGATGTTAGACAAAATATCAGATAGAAATAACTCTTATGAATTCAAATTAATTGATTTTGAAATAGGTATTAAATACCCGAAATCCAAAATCTAAAATCTAAAAAAATTATGTCAACAAAAAATAAAACAAGTAAATTTTCAAAAATCCGTATCGGCTTGGCTTCTCCTGAGTCCATTCTCAGAGTGTCAAACGGAGAAGTGTTAAAACCGGAAACTATCAATTACAGAACTCATAAACCTGAACGTGACGGTTTGTTTTGTGAAAGAATTTTCGGACCTGTAAAAGATTACGAATGTGCCTGTGGAAAATACAAAAGAATCCGCTACAAAGGAATCGTTTGTGACCGCTGTGGTGTAGAAGTAACCGAGAAAAAAGTTCGCCGGGAAAGAATCGGACACATCAATTTAGTAGTTCCGGTTGCTCACATTTGGTATTTCCGTTCTCTTCCCAATAAAATTGGATATGTTCTGGGATTACCTTCCAAAAAGTTAGATATGATTATCTATTACGAACGTTATGTCGTAATTCAACCCGGGATTGCTAAAATGCCGGACGGAAGCGAATTGGAAAAATTGGAATTCCTTACCGAAGAAGAATATTTGGATATCTTAGATACTTTACCGGCAAATAACCAATATTTGGAAGATACAGACCCAAATAAATTCATTGCAAAAATGGGTGCTGATGCATTGGAAGATTTATTGAAATCCATTAATTTAGATGAATTATCTTACGATTTGCGTCACAAAGCTCACCACGAAACATCTAAACAAAGAAGAACAGAAGCCTTGAAAAGACTTCAGGTAGTAGAAGCTTTGCGCGAATCCAACTTAGAACACGTTAACCGTCCGGAATGGATGATTATGCGAGTTTTACCGGTTATTCCACCGGAATTACGCCCATTAGTTCCATTGGATGGAGGTCGTTTTGCTACTTCGGATTTGAACGATTTATACCGTCGTGTAATTATTCGAAATAACCGCTTGAAACGATTAATCGAAATCAAAGCACCGGAAGTAATTTTACGTAACGAAAAACGTATGTTACAAGAATCTGTCGATTCATTGTTTGACAATACAAGAAAAGCTTCTGCTGTAAAAGCAGACGGAAACCGCGCCTTAAAATCACTTTCCGATTCTTTGAAAGGAAAACAAGGTCGTTTCCGACAAAACTTATTAGGAAAACGTGTAGATTATTCTGCTCGTTCTGTAATTGTCGTTGGTCCGAATTTGAAATTACACGAATGTGGTTTACCAAAAGATATGGCTGCAGAGCTGTACAAACCGTTTATCGTTCGTAAGTTAATTGAAAGAGGGATTGTAAAAACAGTAAAATCAGCGAAAAAAATCATTGACCGAAAAGAACCGGTTGTATATGATATTTTAGAAAATGTACTGAAAGGACATCCGGTCTTACTCAACCGAGCTCCTACCCTTCACCGTTTAGGAATTCAGGCATTCCAACCTAAATTGATTGAAGGAAAAGCTATTCAGTTACATCCGTTAGTGTGTACCGCCTTTAATGCGGACTTTGACGGAGACCAGATGGCAGTTCACTTACCTTTAGGACCGGAAGCAATTTTAGAAGCACAATTGTTAATGTTAGCTTCTCAAAATATTTTGAACCCGGCAAACGGTTCACCGATTACAGTACCTTCTCAGGATATGGTTTTAGGTCTTTATTATATGACCAAAGCCAAAGAATCGGCAAAAGGAAACGGAATCACTTTTTATTCAGCCGAAGAAGTTGAAATTGCTTATAACGAAAAAAGCGTAGAATTAAATGCTATTATTAAAGTAAAAGCAAGAGTATTAGAAAATGAGGAATTAGTCGAAAAAATGATTGAAACTACCGTAGGTAGAGTTCTTTTTAACCAAATTGTTCCTGAAAAAGTAGGATTTGTCAATGAAGTTTTGACTAAAAAATCTTTGCGTTCAATCATCAATAAGATATTGAAAATCACAGACTTCCCAACTACTTCTGATTTCTTGGATAAAATGAAAAATCTTGGATTTAAGAAAGCATTTGAAGGTGGATTATCTTTCAGTTTAGGTGACATCATTATTCCTAGCGAGAAAAAAGAATTAATCAGCAATGCAATTAATCAGGTTGAAAACATTAAAATGAATTATAACATGGGGTTGATTACCAACAACGAACGTTATAATCAAGTAATTGATGTTTGGACAAATACCAACGCAACTTTGACTGAAATCGTAATGCGAAGAATGACCGAAGATGACGAAGGTTTTAACTCTATTTATATGATGTTAGACTCCGGAGCGAGAGGTTCAAAAGAACAAATTCGTCAGTTGGCAGGTATGCGGGGATTAATGGCAAAACCTCAAAAAGCAGGTTCTTCAGGAGGAGAGATTATCGAAAACCCGATTATTTCCAATTTCCGCGAAGGTTTATCCATTGTAGAATACTTTATCTCCACTCACGGTGCTCGCAAAGGTTTGGCGGATACTGCTTTAAAAACAGCTGATGCCGGATACTTAACCCGTCGTTTGGTCGATGTTGCACAAGATGTAATTGTCTTTGAAGAAGACTGTGAAACACTACGAGGAATTGAAATCACAGCATTGAAGAAAAATGAAGAAATTGTTGAGAAAATCGGCACTCGAATTCTGGGTAGAACTTCTTTACAAGATATTTACGATCCAAATACCAACGAATTAATCCTAAAAGCAAGTGCTATCATCACAGAAGATGATGCTGATAAAATTGAAGAAGCCGGAATTGAAATGGTTGAAGTTCGCTCTCCATTAACTTGTGAAGCCAAAACAGGAATCTGTTCTGCTTGTTACGGACGTAATTTATCTACCGGAAAACCTGTTCAAAAAGGAGAAGCTGTCGGAGTTGTAGCCGCTCAATCCATTGGAGAACCGGGAACTCAGTTAACTTTACGTACCTTCCACGTTGGAGGAACAGCCGGAAATATTTCAGAGCAATCTTCAATCATTGCTAAATTTGATGGGCATATTGAATTCGACGATATTCGAACCGTAAAAGGAGAAGACGATGAAGGAAATACAGTAACAATTGTAGTTTCGCGTTCAACTGAAATGAAATTAATTGACGCCAATGGAAATATCCGTTCCACTCATAATATTTCATACGGTTCTGTTCTTCATGTGAAAGAAAATACAAAAGTGAAAAAAGGAGATGTTCTTACCTCTTGGGATCCTTATAATGGTGTTATCATTGCAGAAGCTGCCGGTAAAGTCGAATTTGAAAATATCGAACAAGGCGTTACTTTCCAATTGGAAATTGACGAACAAACCGGTTTCCAAGAAAAAGTAATTTCTGAATCCCGTAACAAGAAAATCATTCCTACACTAAAAGTAATTACTTCCGGTGGAGAAGAACGAAATTACAACTTACCGGTTGGAGCACATTTAATTGTTAACGATGGTGAAAAAATTAAAGCCGGTAAAGTTTTGGTTAAAATCCCTCGTCGTTCAGCAAAAGCAGGTGATATTACCGGAGGTTTACCACGAGTTACCGAGTTATTTGAAGCACGTAACCCATCCAATCCGGCAGTAGTCTCTGAGATAGATGGAGTTGTAAGTTTCGGGAAAATTAAACGAGGAAACCGAGAAATCATTGTCGAATCTAAAACAGGTGAAAAATCAACTTATTTGGTGAAATTATCCAATCAGATTTTAGTTCAAGAAAATGACTTCATTCGTGCCGGTATGCCACTTTCAGATGGTGCAACTACACCTGAAGACATTTTGAGAATTAAAGGATTGACTGCAGTTCAGGAATATCTTGTAAATGAAATTCAAGAAGTTTACCGCTTACAAGGGGTGAAAATTGATGATAAACATTTTGAAATTATCGTCCGTCAAATGATGCGAAAAGTACGGGTTGTCGATGCCGGAGATACACGCTTATTAGAAGACAGTTTAGAGCATAAGGATGATTTCTTGGCAGAAAACGACAGAATTTTCGGAATGAAAGTAGTAGAAGAAGCCGGAGACAGTGATAATTTAAAACCGGGGCAAATCATCTCAGCACGTCAGTTACGAGATGAAAACTCCATGCTGAAACGAGATGATAAAAATCTGGTAACAGCACGGGAAGCAATGCCGGCAACAGCAGAACCAATTTTGCAAGGTATCACACGAGCTTCTCTTCAAACCAAATCCTTTATGTCGGCTGCCTCTTTCCAGGAAACCACCAAAGTATTGAACGAAGCTGCTGTTTCCGGAAAAGTGGATGAATTACACGGATTAAAAGAAAACGTTATCGTTGGTCATTTAATCCCTGCAGGTACAGGACTGAAAGAATACCAACAAATTATTGTGGGTTCTAACAGAGAATATGAAGAATTAATGAATGCAAAACAATAAAATGATGGCAGAAAATAAGAATAAAAACATTGATATTGAACTCAATGACCAGACATCAGAAGGAGTTTACTCTAATTTGGCGGTAATCAACCACTCTCCAACCGAGTTTGTAGTTGATTTCATTCAAATGATGCCTGGAGTTCCTAAAGCAAGAGTAAAGTCAAGAATCATCCTGACTCCTCAGCATGCTAAACGTTTGGCACATGCATTAGCTGAAAATGTTTCCCGCTATGAAAATCAGTTTGGTGAAATTAAAGACAGTCATGCAGCGAATATTCCTATGAATTTTGGCCCTCCGGGCGAAGCTTAATTCAAGGGAAATAATATAAACCGTACAATGATCGGATTTACTCCGGTTATTGTACGGTTTTTTGTTCTATTAAGTAAGTAGAAAATCAATGATTCTTTGAGGAATTCTTCTCATCCGTTTCTTTTTTGATAAAACGGTCTGTCTTTTTATCATAACCATACGGGCAATGTCGGCAACCGCTTTTACAACAGTAACCACGACGCAAATGAAATTGCTCGGTCATAACGATATAACCTTCCGGAGTTTTGTAATAATCACCTTCCTGAAATTTATTTTGTGTCATATTTTTAATTAAGCTTCTTCATCTTTATTTCGATAAGCCTTTAATATTTTAGACACTAATTTATGCCGAACTACATCTTTCTCAGTCAATTGAACCATCCCTATTCCATCCACCTCTTTTAAAATATTCATAGCTTCTTTTAATCCTGATTTTTGTTTAGGTGGTAAATCAATCTGTTCCGGATCACCTGTGATAATGAATTTTGCATTTTTCCCCATTCGGGTCAAAAACATTTTCATTTGCGAATGAGTTGTATTCTGCGCCTCATCCAAAATCACAAAAGCTTCATCCAAAGTTCGGCCACGCATAAAAGCAAGTGGGGCAACCTCTATAATTCCTTTTTCATAATACGAATTCAATTTTTCAAAATGAATCATATCTTTTAAAGCATCATACAAAGGTTGTAAATACGGATCTAATTTTTCTTTTAAATCTCCGGGTAAAAACCCAAGGCTTTCACCGGCTTCCACAGCAGGACGAGTAATAATAATTCGCCGAACTTCTTTATTCTTTAAAGCTCTCACAGCCAAGGCAACACCGGTATAAGTTTTCCCTGTTCCGGCCGGTCCGATAGCAAAAACCATATCGTTTTGATACACTTTTTCAACCAATTCTCTTTGTCCGGGCGTATGGGCTTTGATAAGTTTTCCGCTCACACCGTGAACCAGAATTTCTTCTGATTTATTAATGGACATTTTAGGTTGGTAATCCGGAGCTAATAAGGTTTCCATATCCTTTTCGTTAAGACGATTATAATGTTGTAAATACTGAATAATCTCACTGATTTTATGAGAAAACTCCAATAAATTACTTTCATTGCCTACCGCAGAAATCTTTTTTCCGCGTCCGGTTATTTTCAACTTGGGAAAGTGAGTTTTTATTCGTTTAAAGTTCTCATTGTTTGCACCATAAAAATCTTGAATGCTCACTTCTGCCAATTCTAAATTTACTTCTGTCAATTATCTTTTTGTTTAAATTTGATTGAATACAAAAATACATAATATATTTGTTGAGACGAATTGAATTTTATGCCAATTATTACTTTAACAACTGATTTTGGAATTAAAGACCCTTTTGTAGCTTCGGTAAAAGGAAAAATTTACACTGAATTGCCAGATGTTAAAATAGTAGATATTTCGCACGAAATTGAACCATTTGATATTGCTGAAGGTGCATTTATTGTTAAAAATTCATACTCAAATTTCCCAAAAGGCAGCATTCACATTATCGGAGTCGATGATTTGACAACTCCACACAAAAAACCGATTGCCGCTTTTATTGACGACCATTATTTTTTAGCAAGTAACAACGGGATTTTATCTCTAATTAATGCTGAAATTAATCCGAAAGAAGTAATCGAAATTAATATTCCACAAATGGACATGGATTCTGTTTTTACCACACGTGATATTTTTGTTCCGGTGGCTTGTCATTTGGCAAGAGGCGGAAAATTATCAGTTGTCGGGCACCATTTGAGAGATTTTAAAGAACTTACCGTTTTACGTCCGGTTGTAAAAGATGAAAAAGTGATTATTGGAACGGTGATGTACATTGATAATTTCGGAAATTCCATTGTCAATATTTCAAAAAAGTTATTTAATCAAGTAAGAAAAAAACGGAATTTTGTTGTGAGTTATCGGAATTATGAATTCAATGAAATTTATAAAAGCTACCGTGATGCAGTAAAGGATTTTGACCAAGAAGCAGACTATTACGGAAATGGAATGGTTTTATTTGGTTCTTCCGGCTATCTTGAAATTGCAATGTATCGAAGCAATCCCAAAACCAGTGGTTCTGCCAGCACATTGTACGGATTATCCAAAGGAAGCGAAGTCAGAATAGAATTTTTTTAACTGTAAATTAAAATGAGAGTGAAATTTTTAATTAAAATAAGCTGTTTTTTTCTAAGTATTTTCTGTGTTGCACAAACTCAATTTCCCTCAGGGAAATTAACTAAAATCATCTATGAGTCAAGCTATAATGGAAATGTTCCGGAAAATCAAAATTTAATTTGGGTGTTTGCCGATACCGAAAAAACATGGATTACTTCTGAAAAACAATTCACCGGACAAATGGATTTTCCTCATGAATTTACATTAATTCAGGCTTCTAAAAACAAGTTTTGGAATTATGCTTTTTTAAGTGAAAATGAAACTATTTCCCAATTGGATACTGTTTCTTTGGAAAATCAAAAATTTGAACTTTTAGATGAAACTACTCAAATTTTAGGCTATCACTGTAAAAAAGCCAAAACAAGCATCAATTCCAATACGATTGAAATTTGGTACACCGATGAATTAGACGTTAAAGCATCTCCAAATGTTCTGGGTGTTAATTTAGGAGTCGTTTTAAAATTTACTCGAAATGGAAATTTCACTATTCAAGCAAAAGAAATTAAAAAAGAAAAAATAAAAATTCCTGAATTTTTAAATACAACTCAAGCAAAAACACTTGAAAAAATTGATTATCAAGATAAAATCTGGCGAAGTCGATTTGTTACAATTCCGATTTTTGAAAACCAACAAATTCACTGGGTAGGAAATTTTGAAAAAAAGGAAAATGAACTTCGATTTGCTAATGGGACTCTTGCAGTAAAAAAAGTGAAATTCCCGAAAATTAACCCGGGAAGTCAGATTTTTGTCGATTTAACCGAGCAATCCAACGGTGATGCTTATGACCGAACCGGAAGTGTGTTTTTGATTCCTACCGATAAGCCACAATCTTTTATGGATGGATTGACAAAAGGAGTTGATTTTTTACCGGTTTATGAAAACGGAAACGGTAAAAAATACCAAGGAATTACTGCAACAGAAACTTATACACCCTTAGTGGAATTAATGCGGTTTTTTACTCCTTTTGGTGTACATCATTTCAATAATCGCGTACAATTGAAAGATAAAACTTGGCAA
This sequence comes from Weeksellaceae bacterium, assembly GCA_028698395.1. Next base: position 2,655 of record JAQVDG010000021.1, on the reverse strand, counting down.
GATTCGGTTTTTTATCGACAAGATATTTCAGATTATGCTTCACTTTTGAGTGAAAAAGAAGTGTATTTAGGAGTTTTTATTGGAAATTATGACCAAGGTGGACATAAAATCTCAATGAATATAACTATTCATTCCGGCATTAAGCAAAATTCTGATTTCACAAAGGTAATTCCTTTGTTCAACACAGTGAACGTTATGGAAATGGCAGGACAAGAGTACAGTACACTTTTTAATTCAAAAAAAGGTTTACTAATGGAATTTGATGTGCCTGAAGATTTAGAAAATGCTGAACTTCGTTATATTACAACCGGTCATGGCGGTTGGGAAAACGGAGATGAATTTGTTCCTAAGAAAAACACAATTCTCTTAGATGAAAAAATTGTCTTTGATTTAATTCCATGGCGGGAAGATTGCGGCTCGTACCGTTTATACAACCCGGTTTCAGGAAATTTTGCTAATGGACTTTCTTCTTCGGATTACAGTCGTTCCAATTGGTGTCCCGGAACAATTACTCAAGCTTATCGGATTGAAGTTGGAAATCTAAAAGCCGGGAAACACAAAATTCAAGTATTGATTCCACAAGGAGAACCGGAAGGAAACAGCTTTAGTGCTTGGAATATTTCAGCAGTTTTAGTAGGAAATTAGTGAATCAATAAAGAATTTTTCACCGATTCTAAATAAGAATTTCCAATCGGAATTTCTTCAATTTCACTATTCATTTGAATGGAAATCATTTTCTTACTTGTATTGAGTAAATAAACATATTTCTTGTTGACTATAAAGCTTTTATGTACCCGGATAAAATTACTTGGAAGAATATCCTCCATAGTTTTTAATGTTTTGATAACCAATATGGGGCGTTTACTTTGTTGATTGACATAACAAGCATTATTGTCTGCTTCTATATGGGTAATATTCTTTAAATCAACAAATAAATGTCCTTCTGAAGTTTTAAAAACAATATGACTTTGCAATTCTAAAAATTGTTTTTGTACTTTAATTAAAGCTAAATCCAATTCATCCGGATCAATGGGTTTCTCCAAAAAGTAGAGTACGCTTTTATTTACAGCTTCACGGGCATATTTTACATAGTCCGTTGTCATGATAAAAAAAGGAAGTTGAGAATCGTTTTTTTGAATTTCATTTAAAACATCAAATCCATTTTTATCTCCTAATTCAACGTCTAAAAAAACAAAATGTGGTTTTTGTGTATGTATGAGATTAATTCCTTCGTTTACTGAGGAAGCAAATCCAATTTCCACAAATTCATCATGGTATTTTAAAGCACTTCGCAAATTGGCTAAAGCACCCGGATTATCCTCAATAATGATGTAATTCAAAGACATTTCTTTTAATTAAACTGAAAAATTATTGTAGGCAAGGTACAAAAATATTTTTCACTTTTTTAAAAAATATTAGCAAAAATTAAGCATAAAATAAGGCGTAATTAAAGCACAAAACCTTATAGTTTTAGAGTATTAAATTACTCTGTCATTATTGCTTCCTCGGCTTCAGGAATTTCAAGTAATTGATTGTCATTGGTTTTTGCTTTTTCAGCTCTTGAAATGCAAGTTTTACAAATTTCATTGTCATCAATTCCTCTTGCTTCCCAAGCGTCTTTCACGGTTCCTTCAGAAACAGAACTATTTCGGATGTGTTGACAATCTTCAAAAATATGAAGTTTATTTCCGGAAGGAGTCCAATAAACATGGTCGATTCCATTGGTTAAATCTTTAATTACACTGGTTTGAGAATTGATTTGTTCAGTATATTTTTCAATGGAAGGCGGATTAAAGTCAATTCCGGAAATTCCGGCAATCAATAAAGCAATAACCGCTACAGCACCGGCGATTCCTTTTGTCTTTCCGTCGGCTTCTTTATTAGTGAAAATAAGAATAACCAAAGGAAGAAAGGCAATAACCGAAATAATAACTCCCAATTGATTTTGAATAAAAAATCGGGTTTTGTCTTTTTCGGAAGCAGGATCCAACCGATTGGCCTTTTTCCACATTAAATTTCCGGTTACGGCTAAAGCCAGAATCACAACAATACACACAATTAACCAAACTAAGGTTTCGTTTTTGATTAATTTCAATATGGCGAAAACTTCGCCAGCAATTGCAATTAACCATGCCAAGAGAGCAAATAAACGCAGTTGTTTTGCTTTTCCTTTTGCTTCATCAGTTGCTACAAATTGTTTGTTTTCTGCCATTTGAATATGTTTTTAAAATTTTAACAAATGTAAATAATTATTTTTATTTATGGATTCTTGTTTTTTTAATCTTTATAGGTTTGTTATTTAAAAAATGTATAAATTTCTATAAAACAAAAAAAACTTAACTATTTAATAATTAAGGTTTTTAACCTGCGGAGAGAAGGATTAGCTTCGCTGAGCCCAGTGTGAGGAATCTGCAATCAAAATGCTACGCACTTCGTGTTTTTGTCATTTTTCATCCTCTCACTTACAAAAGCGAGCTTTTAAACATGAGAGAATAAAAAAATGCCACAGCTTTCAACTGTAGCATTTTGTTTGCGGAGAGAGAGGGATTCGAACCCCCGGAGGTGTGACCCTCAACGGTTTTCAAGACCGCCGCATTCGACCGCTCTGCCATCTCTCCATGGTCTCTTTGTCAAAAGCGATGCAAAGATAAAACT
>JAQVDG010000371.1 GCA_028698395.1 Weeksellaceae bacterium | reverse complement strand
CCTAATATCCTTTACAAATTGAAGTACATTGAAAGTATCAGGCTGCCCGTCAATCCATTGTAATTTTTTTTCGCCAAAACCTTCTATGTTTAAAAGATACTCTTTAAGAGGCAGGCGGTTACCCCATTTTTTCACTACTAGCTGCATTTTATCCTGTAACTCATTTTTATTAAGGTTTTTCCCTTTTTTAGAGATTAAATCAAAGCGCTTGTCAATTTCACTATTCAGAGATGTAATCATTTTTCTGCGTTCTTTTAGCAATTCATCATACAATTTTTTCTTCTGTTCCCGCTGTATGGTTAATCCCTGCATAGATGAAAGTTCTCTACTAATTTGTGAGAACTCCTGGGCAATATCGCTACCTTTTCTTCCACCCCTATCGGGCAATTTGTTGATGAGTTTCTGAAACTCTTCCTCGAATAATCCTTTTGCCTTTTGCCATTGTTGTTTTATTTCTCCGGATTGCTGAATAAAAGTGTTTTCAGCTGTTCTTATTATTTGGATGGCTTTATGTAATTCATTGATTAAGTTCTCCCAAACAGGTTTGATTGATTCTAATTTCTCGGCATTGACAAAATCTTTTAATGATTCTTTGTTCAAATATTGCAAATCAATGGATGAAAGGTTTTGCTCTAATGCATCAACGGTATTTTTTAATTCCTGAAATTCACTTTCACTCCTTTTTAATACTGCTTCCTCCCTGTTATAAATATTTTGCTCTTCAAATTTTTTATCTAAACCTAATGCTTTCAAATTGTTTAAACGCTCTTTAAGTTGATTTTCGCGATTAATTTTTGCATCCAATTCATCTAACCTTTCTTTTGTTTGAATTAGTTTTATCCGGTTTTCTTTCAGTTGTTTTTGAATGTCTGGAATATTATCCTTTAGTTCCGGAAGAAACTGCTCAATCAGCTTTACATGATTTTCAGGCTTTTCGGCAAATTCAAAGATCTCGTTTTGCCCAAACATTTTTATTTCTGGTAGAATATCTTTAACCGATAGGAAAGACAAACTTCCATCTTCATTTTTTATGGTTTGTGGTTGGCCGTAATTGCGCTCTATGATAAAGTTTTTATTGTATCTTGTAGAATAAATTGTAAGAATAATTTTACCGTTTGAAAAATTACTTCTCAATATTTCATCAGCTCTCTTTTTTGCCTCGGTGGATTGATAGGGAATATCCAACCCATAGCGAATTGCTTCCAGCAAAGTGCTTTTTCCGGTTCCTCTTCCGCCAATAATGGTATTTAAATTGTCATTAAACGATAAATGCAATTCATCCGAAAAGAAGTTTGAGCTAATTTTAAGTTCGAGAATTTTTGAATGTTTTTCTTCTTTTAGCTCAGAAAATAAACGAATTCTCGACTCTCCGTCCAAAAAAGCTTGTCTTAAACCCTCTATGGATGGTTTATCCATTTTGATGTAACAACTTGCCAGAGGGTCTTTAATCGTTTCGGGCTTTTCTATATCTTTGGCATGAATAACGGCTACCTTGCGTAGGCGCTTGTAGTTAGGATCTTGGTTTTTGATGATTTGTCTATATTTCAGGTCTAAATCATCAACTTTTTCTTTATTGATTTGCACAGCCAACACCAGCTTTTCGTTTTTCCAAATATCTGGATGACCACCTGAACCGTCATTTACCACTAATAATCCATTATCTTCATGTACATGGGCAGCGTAAGTTATTCCCCCAGCCTCAATTACTTTTTCAGCAATTTCTAAATATGTTAAAGAAGATTTGTCAGCAGTTTGGTTAGATTTAGAGGCTTTACCTTGCAAACTTCCCAGCGTTTGATTGAGCCAGTCTGTATCTTTATCTGGCGGGAAAAGGCAGATGATATGAATTTTTTCTGCGCTGCATAATTCAAAGCCGGGGAAAACAGTTATTCCATTTTGTTGCAGAAGCCTTCTCAAATTTTCAGTTGAGTTGACATCTCCGTGTTCAGCTAAACCAACTACCTGAATATTTTCATTTATGCAGGGTTCCAAAATGTTTTGGTTGTAAGTCCCTTCATTAAAAGCCTCGCCACCTCTATACTTCTTATAGAGATAGGAATTGACTTGCAGGGCACATTTATAGAATTTGGCTCCGTTTGGTTTCATAAACTATATTTTTTAACTATTCGAAATTTTATTCAATTACTTTTATTGTTTCATCTCCGCTGATATTCCTGATTTTTATTCTTTTCGGTTTCTCATAACTTGTGATTTTTCCGTCCCAAAATTCTTTTGTTTTAGTTCTGTCTTTAATCACATAGCCCAATTTATCAATCTTGATTTCGGTGCTGCTGTACTATGAGACTTCTGAATTTTCACCATCCAAGGAAATGAGTTCAATCAGTTCCAAACCTTCTTCGCTGATGCTGATGGGTTCAAACTTTTTTCCTTTGTATGATATAATGAAGCATTACTTTTTCTTGTATTTGATTTTCTGTTCTACTGCTTTCAGCACTTTGTCCGCCAAATTTTCGTTCTGTAAGTCATAAGCAACTTTGTCACTCAGCCACGCAACCAAAAGTTCTTCCTTGTCCAGCTTGTAGAATTTGGCAAACTTCAAAACCTGTTCTTTGGTCGGTTTCCTGTCGCCACGTTCGAACTTGCTGATAATAGTTTGGTCAATTTCCATTTCGTCAGCTACCTGTCGAAGAAACAATCTTTTTTCTTCTCTTGCTTTTCTGATTATATCGCCGAAGCTATTCATAAGACAATATATGTTTTGACAAAACTGGTCAAGAGTAAGTATTATTTTTCGATTGTCAGTCCATGCGTTAGAAAAAATTTAGCTCTTTTGGTTTTACGAAGGGTTGGGCTTGTGTATCGGGAAAACCAAATGTGCTAAATGTGCGGCATGTAAGAAGAATTTAAAATGCGGGTGGGCAAAAATTTAAAAACATTCAAGTCGGCTTTAATTGTTCGCTCGTTGGTCTGTGTCAAATTGTTAATGAATTGTCCTGTTAAAGTCCGCTTAATTGTCAGGTTGCAAAGTCTCCTTTTTCAGTCATCACTCTCAGGGTTGCATTGTCTTTTTACGCTTGCCTGTAACGGACGGAGGATTTGCGAGGTTGCGGGGGGGGGATATCCACTATCCCTTGTAATCTCGCAAATCCTGTGTTCTACGATGTCGCCGTTAGGCGAGGAGTAGAATGCAGGATGTAATCCTCCGTC
>JAQVDG010000370.1 GCA_028698395.1 Weeksellaceae bacterium | reverse complement strand
AATACCATATTTGTTGAACCAACCTTTTTCCTTCCACTTTTCTCATTTTTTCCACTTGAAGTTGCAATTATAAGAAAATTGTTGTCATCATCACCGACAAAGGTGTTCTCTACATCCCAAAATACTGAGCTATTATTGTATCTCATTGGATTTTCGAAAAAATGTTCTTTCGTAGCAATAGTAAATAGATAATATTTTTTTAACCCATTTGTACAATAGACTGAAATATCTTTTTTGCCTTGATTTCCATAAATTAACCGTCCTATTTCAAACTTTCCACTTTGATTTTTTGTAATTTCAATATTTTGTCCGTTAACATCACAAAAAGCTTTTATTTCTTCATGCTCTATTGGATTGTCAACTTCTAACAAATCGCCGCTTTGTATGAAATCCTTATACCATAATTTTCTGTTGATCGGTTCATTGTACCATCCATTTTTCCCAATTTGCCATTTAAAATATGGAACTTTAATCAAAAGAATCCCATCTTTAAGCGGGTATTTTATTTCGTTATCTTGATTAGTCCACGAAAAAACATCGCTTATATCGTCGTTGGTGACTGTAATTTTCCTTTCAACATTTCCGTAAAACACAGATTTGCTGAATTTTATTTCAAGAGTAGGAAGAACTATCAGTATTTCGGTTAAAACTCTTTCTTCTTTTTCGTAAGAATATAAAGAAATTTCAGTCGGTTCATTTGGGCTTAATAATCCCAACTTTAATAGTCCAAACATATAAGCATTGTTTTCCAACTGCACATAATCAAGTGTATCTAATTTATAAGTTTTGTTATCTATTTTCAGTTCCAATGCTTTCAAGTTTGTATTTTCAGGAACAATTAATTTTACACTGTCTTTATAGACAAAGCAATGAAAGTCGTCTAAAACCCATTCAACATCAGGTAAGTTTCCAACCAAACAAACAGGACTGGAACTTTTGGCAACTTTTGCTTTATCAATAAAAAACACTTGTCTTGTTTTACCTGTCAAACTTTCGCCTGCGGCCGGGTAAATGTTATAAATATTAGTACCATAAGTTGTGAGTTCTTTTGGCGTGCTTTTCAGACCATCAATGTTTTTCGAATAAACAAAATAGTTTGTTGGTATATTGAATTGACTTAAAACTTCCTTTTCATCCTCGAACAAAATAAATTCTCTGTACAATGAAGTTGTTTTTTTCTTTTCCGAATCAAAGATAATTATTCCATTTTCCTGAATTTCAACTCTTAAATTTATTTCGTTGGAATATTTCAATAATTCATTCAGTTCAAGTTCTATGGGCTTAGTAGCAATTACTAATTCCCCTCGTTTGGTTCTCATTTCTTCAGAATAACTCAGCGTTCCATTTACATAAACTGAAAGCCTCATTATGCTGTTGCCATCATCCAATCTTATAGAAGGGATGCAGAGAAAAACTTTATTGTCATTTCTAATATATTTGGCAACAATATCTTGTTTTGAAACTGTCGGTATCCTTTTTTTCTGGTTTTCATCATCGGATACTTTTTCAGTTTGTATTTTGTTTTTCCACCATTCAACAATATATTGCCTTAACCTCGTTTCTTCGCTAATTTTCTCTCGATTGAAAAGTTTATTGATTTGATAAAATGTGTCTTTTATAAATTCAATAAAATCATCAGACAAATTATCGTCCAATGCAAACGACCGTAACCCAATTTTAATTGAATATACACTCGATCCAATGGAGACTTTTTTATCTTCATGATATCCACCGCCTAAAACAGTTCTCATTTCACTTGCCACCTTTTCGCAAAGCCATTCGTCATCATTAGTAAAACCAAAATCCAAATCTTTTTTGAAAACATTATAACAAAGATCAAAGAATGAAAATATACTATTTTTGGGAGAGAATGAGTGCATCATTAAGGTTGCATAATATTTTTTCCCAGTTTTGACTATTGGAATATTGTTTTGTGTACCCATCTCTGATATAACACCAATGAATGCACTATATAACTTTTGGTTGAATTCTTCCGTTCCAGTCAATGTTTTGAAGATAAAACTCCAAAAACCGAGATTCTCATCACTTTCATCTACAATGTCAGCATCTTTCCATCTCTTTGCTATTTCAACAAGCGTTGTAAATATGAGTTTGTATGAATCTTTGTCGAAATAATCAGTCATCCCACTAACATAATCTATCATATAAGCATATTCATCTTCTGAAAAATCTTCATTTCCAATTAGCTTATACGTAGCAAAAACATTTTCAATTTTCTGAAAAATATCTTCTATTTCCATATTATAATAGAAAAAAATTTATGCGATCTAAAGTAACATATTAGATAATCAAATTGAATCAATAACGATATTTCCCATTTAGATTAAATAAACAGGCAGTTTATTTAATTCTTCTGTTTAATCGAAATCACGCCCCAAACTCTGTCTTACGGGCTTTTATATCCCCTTTATATTTTGGTATCAGTAAATATGGACATGAAAAATTTTGTCCCGCGCCTTCGTTTTAGAGAGCAATTGAGCAAGGGTAATCATCTGCAAAGGCATTGATATACGATTTTCCGGTTCAATTTTTCTCCTAAGAATTGTCATAATATGGCAAAGATAAACAATTATTCACAAAATAATAATGCTATAAGAAAAGTTTGAAATTGATGATGTTGTAAGGACACATCTTGACAAAGGTATTCGGTATGCGTGCACCCGGAGGGGGAATTTGCCGAAACAATGCCGTTGCAAAAAGTTTCTTCAAGTTGAAAAACGGAACTGCTCAAAGGGGCGAAACTCAAGAGCAGGAAAAAACAAGGAAAGACGTTTTTGAATATATCAAATGGTGGTGTAAACATACTTGGTAGCAATACGGGATTTGATTCGATAACCCAACGAAATAATCATATCGAGATTATAGAAATTTGTCCAGTTTTCCTACGTTTTCCCTTCTATTGCGCCATGTTTAGTGGTTGTTCGGAATTTCCGAACAACCAGTTCCTCGCTTAACTCCCCTTCTTCAAAAATATGCTTAATATGCTCACTAATATTCGATTTGCTCGACTGATATAATTCAGCAAGTTGAGCTTGGGTAAGCCAAACATTGTCATCCTCGAGACGAACTTCGATTTTGGTTTTGCCTTCCTCGGACTGATAAATTATAATTTCTCCTCTTTGCGCTTCATTCATGCTGCACCTCCTTCC
>JAQVDG010000369.1 GCA_028698395.1 Weeksellaceae bacterium | reverse complement strand
CGGAAACGAATCTACTACCACTAAAGCGGTTTTAGATTTATTTAATTTTCTGGATTCTGAAAAAGGGGAGGAGTTCAGACAGAAAATTACCTTTTGCATTATTCCGATGCTCAATCCTGACGGGGCAGAAAAATGGACACGAAGCAATGCTAACGATGTGGATTTAAACCGTGATTCTCAAAATCTTACTCAGCCCGAAAGCAGAATTTTACGGAAATGTATTGAGAATTTTAATCCCGATTTTTGTTTTAATCTGCACGACCAACGCACTATTTTCGGAGTGGAAGGCACTCAAAATCCGGCTACGGTTTCGTTCTTGGCTCCGTCTTACAACCAAGCAAAAGAAATAAATGATGTCCGAAAAAAAGCGATGGAAGTCATTGCTTATATGAACGAAACGCTTCAAAAGTATATTCCGAATCAGGTTGGGAGATACGATGATGCGTTTAATATAAATTGTGTAGGAGATACAGTTCAGCAAATGGGAATCCCGACTGTTTTGATAGAAGCAGGTCATTATCCGAACGATTATCAGCGGGAAATAACCCGAAAAATGGTATTTATGGCACTCGTTTCGGGATTGTATAATTTTAAGTTAAAAAGGAGTTTTGATAAAAAATATTTAGAATATTTTAACATTCCGTGTAATTTGATATTCTTTTTTGATTTTCTTTATAAAAATATCAAATTTAATTATGATAATAAACAAATTATTACGAATTTTGCAGTTCAATTTTCTGAAAGAGTTGAAAAAAGAGAAATCGTGTTCGAGGCTTTTGTCAGAGAAGTAGGAGAGTTGAACGGGTTTTGCGGTCATTTTGAGTTTGATGCAAAAGGAGAAGAATATTCCGATGACGAGAAAAATTTTCCTTCTAAAGACAAAAAAGCTGATTTTTTTATCGGAAATCAAGAATTCAAAAACGGAAAACCTGTAAAAATAAACCGGAAACAAACATTTTAATATTATGGCTAAATTTCGTTTAGATGAGGTAGATCATCAAATTTTGGAGATGTTGATTGAAAACACGAGAGTTCCGTTTACGGATATTGCTAAAAAATTGCTCATTTCTGCCGGAACGGTTCACGTTCGTGTTAAGAAGATGGAAGATGCAGGCATTATCACAGGTTCATCGCTTACACTTGATTATGAAAAATTAGGTTATGCGTTCATTGCTTATGTAGGAGTATTTCTGCATAACACTTCTCAATCAAAATTCGTTTTGGAACGTCTTAGAGAAATTCCTTATGTAACTGTGGCTCACGTAACTACAGGTAAATTTAATATTTACTGTAAAATCAGAGCCAGAGATACAAATCACGCTAAAGAGGTAATCTTTGCGATAGATGATATCGAAGGAGTTTACAGAACCGAAACAATGATTTCGCTGGAAGAAAGCATTAATGACAAAAAACGTCTGATGCGTACGATATTCAGAGAAATGTAATCAGATAAATTTTTATCTTTGCAAGAGTCTTTTTCTATTTTATGAAAAAGACTCTTTTTTTAATGCTTTATTGAGATTTATGAGAAAGTTTGTATTGTTATTTATTGTTGTTTTCTTCACATTGTCTTGTTCTGAAAAAGAAAAAGGGAATGTACACATAACAGGTGAAATAAAAGGGTTAAGTCAGGGGAAACTCTACATACAGCGACTGAAAGATACTGTTCTTAAACCGATTAAGATGATTCGATTTGATGGTAATTCAGCTTTTGAAACCTCTATTAATATAGACGAACCTGAGGTTTTGTTTTTGTATCTTGATAGGGGAGTGTCTAATTCCTTAGATAATAATATCGCGTTTTTTGCAGAAAAAGGAAAAATGACAATTCACTCCGAAGTAGATAATTTTATCAGTAAAGCCGATATTACAGGGAGCAAAAATCAGGAACTTTGGAACGAATACAAAAAAGTAATGGCTAATTATTCTCGGAAAAACTTAGAATATATCGAGCAAAAAATCGTAGCAAACCACAACAATCAAAAAGAAAAAGCAGACAGTTTGCAAAGACTTGAAAACAACATTCTTAAAACAAAATATTTGTATTCGGTTAATTTCTGTCTAAACCATTCCGATTATGAAATAGCTCCTTATATTGCTTTGTCGGAGATTTATGATATTAACGTCAGCTATTTGGATACTATCCACAAATCGCTTTCGGAACCGGTCAGAAATTCCAGATACGGTAAAATTCTGACAGAATATTTGGAAGAAGCAAAATAAGAATTGTTGAATTTCGGTTATAAATTTAGTTAGCCACCTGACTGATGAACTGAATTCTCATTAATCGCAATTCGTCATAATCGTAATCCCCGTCAAATTCTTTGATGGCATCACTTATTTTATCGGATTCCGATTCCATAAAATAATCGTGAATTTCCTCTTGTTGGTCTTCGTCAAGAACTTCATCTATCCAGTATTTGATGTTGAGCTTTGTTCCCGAATACACAATCTGTTCCATTTCTTTGATGAGTTCGTCCATTTCAAGCCCTTTTGCTTTGGCAATATCTTCCAAAGACAATTTTCTGTCCACACTCTGAATAATGTATAATTTCAGGGCAGAATTAGCTCCCGTAGATTTTACAATCAGGTCTTCAGGGCGGATAATATCATTTTCTTCTACGTATTTTTCGATAAGTTCCACGAATTCTTTTCCGTACTTTTTAGCTTTTCCTTCTCCCACTCCGTGTACGTTTGAGAGTTCCTCAATGGTTATCGGATATTTGAGAGCCATATCCTCTAAAGAAGGGTCTTGGAAAATTACAAAAGGCGGAAGACCTAATTGTTTTGCCACTTTTTTGCGTAAATCTTTCAGGTAAACCATAAGTTTCTCGTCTGCCACAACAGCAACTTTGGAAGCGGACACTACGGTTTCATCATCTGATTCGGTATATTCGTGGTCTTCGGTCATCATAAACGAAACCGGATTTTTCAGAAACTCTTTCCCTTTTTCGGTTAGTTTGATAACTCCGTACGATTCAATATCTTTTGAGAGAAATCCCCCGACCAAAACCTGACGGATAAGTGCCAGCCAGTATTTATCGTCAAAGTTTTTTCCTTTCCCGAAAATAAAATGAGAATCTGTTTTATGAACTTTTATGGTTGCATTTACTTTCCCTGTAAGTACGTATATCAGCTCTTTGGATTTATATATCTCATTGGTTTCTTTGA
>JAQVDG010000368.1 GCA_028698395.1 Weeksellaceae bacterium | reverse complement strand
TTCCGATCTAATCCGATGAGAAGCGGCTCGTTTTAGAGCTTCTGAAAAATCAAAATAGTGAGTAAATTTCTGAGCTCCTTCTTCCTCTTTTTTTGATTTTACCAATCTTGAAATCAAGACAGCCCGATGTTTGTACTCTCCTCTCAACCGATTTCTCAACCATTCATTTTCGTTAATCCATTCCGCTATAATGTGTTGCGCACCTTCCAAGGCAGCTTCAACGGATTCAATATTTTCATTCAAATAACGACTTGCCAAATCTTCGTAGTTTGAAATGAAATTTTGTTTCATAATGATTTTTGCTAAGGGCTCTAAACCATTTTCACGAGCGATATCTGCTTTAGTTTTTCTTCGTTTTTTGAAAGGTAAATAATAATCTTCCAATAGAATTTCATCGTAACAATTGCGAATTTTATTTTCAAGTTCAGTAGTCAAATTCCCTTGTTCTTCAATCGTTTTTAAAATACTTTCTTTTCGCTTTTCGATTTCTTCAAAACGGATTTTGAGTTTGGAAATAGCAGAAAGTTGAACTTCATCCAAATTGCCGGTCATTTCTTTCCGATAACGAGCAATGAACGGAAGTGTACAATCTTCATTTAAAAGTTGAATAGTGTTTTTAATTTGTTCAGGTCGAAGCGGAATTTGCTGTTGAATGAATTCTAATAAAGTCATGGACGGAATTATAAAAGCCCAAAAATAATCATATCTTCGTAATTCATTCAAATCTCAGCACAATGAAATCCATTTTACTTTTTTTGTCGATTAGTTTTACCGGAATTTTACAAGCCCAAAATTTGAACGGAACTTGGGTCAATACAGCCGAGAATTCTACAATTCTAATTTTGATTCAGGATCAGTATTTTATCCGAACAGTTTATTCTCCTTCTGAATTTATAGAAACATTAGGTGGTACGTATGAGATTCAAAATCAATTAATTCGTGTGCAACAAGAATTTGACACAGCCGCTAAGGAATTACGGATTTTGAATTTCCAATTTGAACTAAAAAAAGATGTTTTGGAACTTGATTATTTGGAGTTTACTCGTTTGGATGAAGGAAATGCACCACTTGCAGGGGTTTGGCAAATTAGTGGAAGAGTACAAAACGGGAAAATGCAGGAAATTCACCAAACCGGAACCCGAAAAACTTTAAAATTACTTACAGGAACTTATTTTCAATGGTTTGCTATTGATCCGGGTGAAAATAAATTTTCTGGAACCGGCGGTGGAACTTATACTTTTGAGAATGGAAAATACATTGAAAATATTGAATTTTTTTCCAGAGATAACAGTCGGGTAGGAGCTTCGCTTAGTTTTGATGACCGAATTGAAAATGAAAACTGGATACACACCGGATTGAGTAGTAAAGGCGAGCCGATTCATGAAGTTTGGAAAAAAATTAAAAAATAGATTTGAAATTTAGAGTATTGATGAAATAAAACATTTTCAGTATCAATTTTTTTTAAAACATTACCCATCAGTCAATTGTCGTGAAATTCTAAATTAAGATGAGTAATGCAGTTTAGAATAGAAACCGGAGATTTTACGTTAAAATATATTGTACCTTTGCACCTCGAAAAAATCAAGAAAAATGCAATTAACCGAACAGGAAATTATTCGTCGTGAGAAATTGGCGCAGTTGCAGGAAATGGGCATTGAGCCTTATCCGGCTGCGGAGTTTGAGGTAACTTCAACAGCTGAAGAAATAAAGAAAAATTACGAGGAAGGAAAACAAGTGAAACTTGCAGGACGTTTGATGTCGGTTCGTGTAATGGGAAAAGCTTCTTTTGCCGAATTACAAGACAGTACCGGACGAATACAGATTTATGTTTCGCGAGATGATATTTCAACAGATGAAGAAGGAACTGCTTATAATGTCTTGTTTAAAAAACTATTGGATATTGGTGATTTTATTGGGATTGAGGGCTATCAGTTTAAAACTAAAGTAGGCGAAATTTCGGTTCATGTAAATCAGCTTACCCTGTTGTCCAAAACGCTTCGTCCTTTGCCTGTCGTTAAAACCGATGAAGAAGGAAATATACACGATGCTTTCACTGATCCGGAATTGCGTTATCGAATGCGCTATGTGGATTTGGTTGTGAATCCGCAGGTAAAGGAAATTTTTGTAAAACGGACTAAAATGTTTAATGCCATGCGTGAATTTTTTAATGAACGCGGTTATATGGAAGTGGAAACTCCGATTTTACAAGCTATTCCGGGCGGAGCGGCAGCACGTCCGTTTGTGACTCATCATAATGCATTAGACATTCCTTTGTATATGCGGATTGCCAATGAATTGTATTTGAAGCGATTAATTGTAGGTGGATTTGATGGAGTATATGAATTTTCCAAAAATTTCCGAAATGAAGGAATGGACAGAACACATAATCCTGAATTTACTGCAATGGAAATCTATGTGGCTTATAAAGATTACAATTGGATGATGAACTTCACCGAGCATTTGTTGGAACATTGTGCTCTTGCTGTAAATGGAACTACAAAATCAACTTTTGGTGAATACGAAATTGAATGGAAAGCACCTTATCCGAGAATTTCTATGCGTGATGCGATTTTGAAATTTACCGATTTCGATATCAAAGGAAAATCGGAAGAAGAAATACGACAAGCAGCGGTTTCTATGGGAATCGAAGTGAATGAAACAATGGGTAAAGGAAAGTTGATTGATGAGATTTTTGGTGAAAAATGCGAAGGAAACTTTATTCAACCAACTTTCATTACGGATTATCCCATTGAAATGTCACCTTTAACTAAAAAGCACCGATCAGAAGAAGGTTTGACGGAACGTTTTGAACTGATGGTTTGTGGAAAAGAAATAGCAAATGCCTATTCGGAATTAAATGACCCGATTGATCAGCGGGAGCGGTTTGAAGACCAATTGAAATTGTCAGAAAAGGGCGATGATGAAGCAATGTTTATCGATCGGGATTTTCTGCGTGCATTAGAATATGGAATGCCACCAACTTCCGGATTGGGAATCGGAATGGACCGATTAATTATGTTTTTGACTAATAATCCATCGATTCAAGAAGTGTTGTTTTTCCCACAGATGAAACCGGAAAAACCACAAGTTGCCGTTTCAGAAGAAGCAAAAGGAGTTCTGGAAATTCTGACAAAATCCGGTAGAACGGACTTAGGCGAACTGAAAAACCAG
>JAQVDG010000367.1 GCA_028698395.1 Weeksellaceae bacterium | reverse complement strand
GTTCTCTTATTTTTTTTGAGGCTGCAAATACATCTGGTTCAATGATTTCTTCCCGTAAGCGTAAAAATTCACTTTCAGATAAACGCACACGGTTTAATGCTTCAAATTTGGTTTTGAAGTTCTGTTCAAGCGTTTTTCTATCGACAATATCAGGTCTGTGCGTGTATTTCAGACCTTTTAGCTGCACGATTAGATTTTGCTCTATGTTCTGTTCTTTAGTCATTCAAATCTTCTTTCAATAAATCTTTGGCGTTTACTTCCAAAATTTTAGCAATCTCATAAAGGATTTCAAGTCTTGGTTGCTGTCGGTTTTGAACATAGCCGTTAACCATGTTGTAACTCTTTCCGAGCTTCTCCGCCAACCAAGTTTACTTAATTCCTTTCTCTTCCAGTACTTCCTTTATTCGGTTCATGTCCGTATAAATTTAAGTTGCTAAAATAGTCCAAAATTTCCATTTATCTCATTTTTCAATATACTTTTCGTTCGTTTACTTGTTGGCCTGTCCGAGCGTGGGCAAAAAAACAGCTCTTTTGGTTTTTAGTTGTGTTCGTGAATCGCTCCGCTTATTTGGCTCTTTTGGTTTTTCGCGTTTGGCTTGTGGGTCGGCAAAAACCAAATGTGCCTATTTGCGCGTTGGCTTTTTCAGCATGTTGCCTAACGGAAAACGCATTGGCGCAGTGGCGGATTTCGGAGCAATAAATTGTCAATACACCACAAAAGTTGATGCGAGGTAGAATGTTCAATTAACCACGTCACCCGCCATTGAGCCAAACGCCTGTTACCAGCTGCCCTTCTGTCATTTTGGTTAGCTGAACTCATATTCATTGCAAGTAAAATTGATATTTATTCTCTCTTTTCTTAAACGCATCACGTCCGCCTTCAAGTCCAACCAAAATATCTCTTGTTAATTCATTTTCAATTGTCGTGCTATTAATTGATGTGTTTTGAGTTAATTCATCGACATTCAGAATATGAATTAATTCCGCATCACCATTAATTACAAAATTTGCATTATGTGTGGCGAATATTATTTGTCTACTATACTTTCTGTCTTTAATTACGTCCACTAAGTAATTTGAAATTAGTAAGCTGTCTAAATGAGCTTCTGGCTCGTCTATAATTATAGGATTATTACCAAGGAGTAATAAAATTACCAGTACAGCAGTACAGCGTTGTCCGAATGAAGAATTTTCAATCGGTCGTTTATCATATTGTACTTTAACTCGTTTGAAGTCTGCATAGTTGAGAAAAGTCATTTCACAAAGAAGTTTATAAGCTTCAAAATTCTTGTCTACCGAAAATAGCTCAATTAAAAATTGTTTAGCTGAGGATGTACTTGGATATTTTTGAATTGTTGAAACTAGTGTTTCCTTATCTGTTATCTGGTCAGGGGATAAAGAAAAAAGGATTTCCCAAAGAATGTTGTCGCCCTTATGGTTACTTCGATTTAATGCTCCTTCAAACAGTTTTTTAAAGTCATTAAAAATTCTTTCTATTGCCGCTTGAGTGTCAAATTCAAATTGCAATGAAATTGGTTTAACTGAAGCGTTTTCAAGTTGTTCAAGTATCGAACTGATACTTTTTATCTGGGTTTCTATTTCGTCCTTGTATTTAGTGCTTATAGCAACTGCATCTTCTTTTTTAAAACTCTCTATTTTCTTTTCAATCTGTGATATCTCTAATCGTTTGCTTTCAATTTCAGATTCAAGTTGACTAATTATAACATTGGCATTTGAAATGTCTTGTTGACTTTCTTCCGTCAGTCCTTTTTCGGAAAGATATTTTTTCAGCTCTACACGTTTGTCCTGTAATTTTATTTGAAGTTGTTCCTTGTCCGCAATTGACTTTGAAAAATCGATTCCTTTTGACTCTGATACCAGCGATTGAATTGCTTTAGTTAATCGGTCGACTTCTACGGAATATTGATTTGAAGGATTTGACTGATTAAATTTTGAATTTATTTCTTCTAAAGTTCTAATTAGTTCGGCATATTGTTCAGCACCTTTTAAAAGTAAAGACAATTCGGAGGTAATTATTTTTATCTCATCATTAATTCTTTTGTATTCATCACTTGTAAATGATGCTACTAACTTTTTATTGGTTTCTTGTTCTTTAATTTTCTGCTCTAACTCATTTTTCAGGCTTTCCAATCGTCTCTTATTCAATATATGGGTTCGGAAAGCATCAAGATGCTCTTTTAAAAGGTGTTCATTCCTAGTAATAAGGCCTGCTTCATCTCGTTTTAATATTCGCTGGTAAACCGCAGAAGTGAGTTTTTGATAGTCTTGTGCAAATTCTTCAACTTCATTTTGACTTAAGAATTCAATGTATTTTTCATCTGTATCATTGTCAATTTTAACGCTAGTGCTAATTGGGATAATTTTACCACTTGCATCTTTTATTTTTTTTGATTGAAAGAATTTGTTTTCGGTTGGTTTTAGCTTCTCGTGAATTAAATTCAACATTGTACTTTTCCCAGTTCCACGACCACCAATAATACAGGTGAAATTAGGGCTAAAATGAATTTCGGTTTTGCCAGCAAAACAAAATGGTTCATTCTCAAATTTTACATCTATCGGAAAATCAAGTTCAACTTTATTTATTCTTACTAGAGGGTCAATAGGTGCGTCAGCACCTATAAATACTCTATGTATTGGTTCAAACAGAATTTGTTTAAGGCCTTCGAATGTCGGGTCCGCTTTTATCCAAAGATTTTGTTTTACAGAATATTTTTTGATGTTATGGTTGTCAGAACACAAAATCATTGGTAGCCGGTACTTGATTGCTGGAAAGACCTTTTCATTGTAGTCATTTTGGTCTTCTTCCTTTCCTAGTTCAAGAATGTCAATATGATTAATCACTAAATCCGTTTTCAATGCCATTTTATAAGGCAAAGAATTTGTAATATTTTCAATAGTATTCGTCTTGTCTCCAGCGTGAACTGTTACAAGACCACCAAGTCGATGAATTAGTTGACAAGTTTCTTTAAAGTCACAATGAATGTTTTTGTCGCCACCCTTTTGAGCTATGTCAGCCGCTGTGATTCCACAACCTGACTGCAATTTTATCCAGATGTCTTCAATGTCCGATTTTTCCGAAAATATACCGATGAAATGTATTGACTCGCTCCCGCCTAGTTCTGCTCTAAATTCTATTCCTGGAAGCACAGTTATTT
>JAQVDG010000366.1 GCA_028698395.1 Weeksellaceae bacterium | reverse complement strand
TCAAAGGATTCAGTTATTGCCAAAAATGAAAATTCTGAAGAACTAAATCCAACAGAAAATTTTACTGAAACAAATATTGCCAATGTTTTTCCGGAGCGAATAAAAGAAGTGAAAAATCAGGTGGTCTATTCAGTTTCACAATCGCCAAATCGGCTGTGGCTAATGGGTATTGGAAGTATAGCTTTTGTTTTACTTTTCTTTGTAATACGAAGAAAAAACAAAAGAAAACCGGTTGTACTTTCCGAAAAAGAAATAGAAAAAGCATTAAAAAAAGAAGTAAATCGAAAACTGAACGATTTAAAATTGTTGAAAGAACAGGGAAATACAACTGCATTTTTGTCGTTGCAGGAAGAAATTTTGACACAAATCGGAATGTTTTACGGCGAAACGACTTTGTCGGATTTTACAGAAGAATCGGTAGAAGCTAAAATGAAAATCCGTTTAGGTGAATTAGCATCGGAATGGAAAGAACTTTTATTGAAATGCAAACAATACAAATACGCTTCCGGAAGTTCAGAATTCGATATTTCAGCCTTGTGGAAGGAAACAAAAGAATTATGGGGATTTATTTCCAAAAAATAATATTTTCAAAATTAATTCCTCTTTTTGGTAAAGAAATTGGCTGAAAGAGGCTTACATTTGCACAAAATTTTAATCATGGTTAAGGTCTTTTCACAAATATCACTAAAAGAAATCGGGACGTGTTTCGCTGTTCTGTTTGCTGTTATTGATATTTTAGGAACCATTCCGATTTTTGTGAATATTCGCCAAAAAGTGGGCTATATTGAATCTGAAAAAGCCAGTATTGTAGCTACGCTTATTATGATTTCTTTTTTGTTTTTCGGAACAAAAATCTTAGGTTTAATTGGGATTGATATTGAGTCTTTTGCGGTGGCAGGAGCGTTTGTTATTTTTATTATTGCGGTTGAAATGATTTTGGGAATAGAGCTCAATAAAAACACCAGTCCGGAATCAGCGTCCATAGTTCCCATTGCATTTCCGTTGGTTGCCGGAGCCGGAGCTATGACGACTGTTTTAACTCTTCGAGCTGAGTTTGCAGATGTAAATATTATCATAGCCATTGTACTCAATATGTTAATCGTTTATGCTGTACTTAAAAACGCAGAACGTTTGGAGAAAATATTAGGTCCCGGAGTATTGTCCGTACTTCAAAAGGTTTTTGGTGTTATTTTATTATCCATTGCCGTAAAATTATTCGTATCGAATATCGGCGCATTATTTGTTCAAAACTTTTAGAAAATGAAAACATTTGTTTATATCGCCCTCTTTATTATTTTAGGTTCATTTGTGTTTAACGTAGTTTCCATGGATTTTAAACAAAGTCTCTTATGGCCTTACAATCGTCCTTATATCATTGGAATTTGCTCCGGAATTTGTGGAATAATTTTATGTTTTATTTTTCTGAATTATTATCGTCTGAAAGCGAATTTAGAAAAGAAATCATAGTACAAACGGAATTTTCAATTACGGTATAATCTAGAACTTCCGAGGCGGTATAAATGAACATTAATTCGAGCTTTCCTTTGGTTTTCAGTTCAAATTGATGCAAACGAAACGCTTCTTTCATTCTGCGTTTGATTGTATTTCGCTCCACCGCTTTTTTGATTAATTTTTTAGGAACGCTCACTGTAATTTGAAATTGAGAAACTTCATTTTTTTCTAAAAAATAGACCATACGAATTGGAAATTTATAGGAGCGTTCACCTTGAATAAAAAGACGTTCGATTTTTTTTCTGCTTTTTAAACGTTTTTTCCGACCTAAACTTAATTTCATAAAAATTCCTGTATTCGTTTTCAAAGATAAATCATTCCTGTCAATTGAAAAGAAAAGTGTAAATTTGCTATCATAATAAAAAAACAAATAAAATGTATCCAGCGGAAATTGTAATGCCCATGAAGCAACAACTGACTTCAAATGGGTTTGAAGATTTAACAACGATAGAAAAAGTAGATGACGCATTGAATAAAAGCGGAACGACTTTGGTTATGATAAACAGTGTATGCGGTTGTGCAGCAGGTGCGGCTCGACCGGGAGTTTTATTGTCTTTAACCGGAAATAAAAAACCGGATAATTTAGTAACGGTATTTGCGGGATTTGATTTTGATGCCGTAGAAAGAGTACGGGAATATTTAATTCCTTTTCCTCCGAGTTCACCAGCTGTGGCTCTTTTTAAGGATGGGAATTTAGTTCATATTTTGGAAAGACATCATATCGAAGGTTATTCAGCTGAAATGATTGCAGAAAACTTGAAGTCTGCTTACGAAGAATACGTGTAAAATCGAATTGAAAATCAAGAAACCCTTTAATTTTACAGTTAAAGGGTTTCGTTTTTTATAATTATTGTACTTTTATTCAAAATTTACTGAATGCATAAAACAATTTTTACTTTACTTATTTCACTGTTTTGGAATTTCACAATTGCTCAAGAACACAATTCTTATCATCAGGCATTAGTTGATCAGGTAAATTCAACAAACATCATAAATTATTTAACTGAATTTGAGGATTTTGGAATAAAAACATTAGGTTCTGAAGCTCAGCAAAACACACTTAACTGGCTGATTAATCATTACCAAAATTGGGGATATACAGATATTGAAACTCAGCAAGTTTCGGCTTTTGGTTATACCGGATATAATTTAATTGTAACAAAAAAAGGAACAGTTTATCCGGATACTTATATTATTATTGATGCACATTATGATACTATAAACGGACCGGGCACAAACGATAACGGAAGCGGAACTTCCATTCTTCTTGAAATTGCTCGTATTTTGGCACAAGTAAAATCAGAATATTCCATTAAATTTATTCATTTTACAGCAGAAGAATGGGGCTTAATCGGAAGTCAGCAATACGTGGAAGAAATCGTTATTCCTGAAGATTTAGATATAAAACTTGTTTTTAATATTGACGAAGTAGGCGGAGTTGCCGGGATGGATAATAATTTAGTAGTTTGTGAACAAGATGAAAGTTCGCCACATTATAATGACGGAGATTCTTCAATTGCAACTATTGAATTAGCAAATTGTATGGAGCTTTATTCTGATTTGGGAACGGTTTTTAATTACGCTTACAGTTCGGATTATATGCCCTTTCAGCAAGAAGGTTTTGTTATTACCGGATTGTATGAATTTAACGAATCACCTTATCCGCACACATCTCAGGA
>JAQVDG010000365.1 GCA_028698395.1 Weeksellaceae bacterium | reverse complement strand
CAATATAAATTTTAAACAGGCTCTTAAATCAACAAATTTTTGAGCATAATTTAGTGTTTCAGATAAAACTCATATTGTCTAATCTCTGTTTTTTTTTCTCCATACTAAAATAGCAATCAGTACTAATAATCCTAAAATAAACAATTGTAGAGTAAAAAACTGGTCTTTTTTATCAAAAATCTGAATACCAATTAATATAAAAAGTAAAAAATACACTAAAATTTTCCTTTTCATTTCTTATTATCTAATTAGAGCCCTAACCAATACAATCGTGATAATCTACTTCTGAATCATGTAAACATGCCATCATATTGGCTTGAACCACAGCGTATCCTATAACTGTTCCCCAACCAAAAGATATGAATCCGCTTGCTATAGCAGCAGCAGTACCTATTGCATAATTTCTCATACATCTGTTTTGGTCAATTTCAAATTGATCATGACAAGTACGTGCATTTGTGGTATATCCCCAAAAATCAATATCCAAATCCATTTTATTATTTAGAGCATCTTCAATCAAAAAATATTGCTCTTCATTTGTTAATTCCATGAACAACGAGTTGTTAATCAAAAAACTTTCTGAGTTTTCCATTACTAACATAAGATATTCTACAAGAAGCGAAGGATTTGAAACCCCTTTACTTTCATAATAATTTTCTAATTCCAATTCTGTTTCTATCATCATAATCTCAGAAACAGAGTTGTTGTCAAAGCTTGTTTCACTTTCATTTAGCAACTGAATGATTTGTTTTGAATATAAAATATGTTTTTCTGCAAAGTTGTCCAATACTATGCCCTCTTTCCTTAAAAAACTATTATCCATTTGTGTTTCAACTAAGGTTTCTTGAAGAGGTTCACTCGAACATCCTGTAATAACAAATGCTCCTAAAACCATTGTAGTAAATACTTCGAAAATCAATTTGTGTGTCTTCATTTTAAAAATGTGTTTAAAATTAGTAAAAGTTAAATTAAATAACAAAAAATCGCGAAATTTTTGATAGACAAATATTAAAAAAAAAATTGAATAAAAATTTCTTTTTTCGGGTGAAATATTTACTTTTGAGCAAAAAATGTTTCGATTTATGAGTAATAATTACCCCGAAAAAGTAGAAAAGGTTCTGAAAAGAATACGGGAAAACCGAAAATTAAAAGGATTTTCTCACGAGTATATGGCAAGTTTGCTTGATATTAGTGTATCTGCTTATAACAAACTGGAAAGAAACGAAACTACTCTTTCTTTTGAAAGACTGTTGAGTATTACCGATATTTTAGAAATACCTCTTTCTGAAATGTTAGAGATAAAAACAGGAGATACTTTAAATCAGGATTTAAAAGATAATTCTATCGGAAAAGTAGAAACATTACATCAAGAAAGCAAAGACAAAACCGAAAAGATAGAAGAACTCTATAAAGCTTTGCTTAAAGAGAAAGACGAGACTATAGCTGTTCTGAAAAGCATTGTTCTGAAAATTCAGACATAATTTTTACTTATTCGCAAAAAGCCTCACATCATCTTCCGAGATTTCAGCACCTCCTAAAATAATAAGCCTTTCCACTACATTTCGTAGTTCCCGGATATTTCCTGTCCAATCGTATTCTTTGAGCAAATCAATGGCTTTATCAGAAAATTTCTTTTTGGCACTTCCTTGTTCCGATGTTATTTTTTCCGAAAAATGCTCAATCAAAAGAGGAATATCATCACGTCTGTCGTTCAAAGACGGAACTTTTATCAGAATAACAGCCAGTCTGTGGTACAAATCTTCTCTGAATCGACCTTCGGCAATTTCTTTTTTCAAATCCTTATTCGTAGCTGCCAAAACCCGAACATTTACTTTGATGTCCTTGTCGGCTCCTACTCTCGAAATAGTGTTTTCCTGTAAAGCACGAAGCACTTTTGCCTGAGCCGAAAGTGTCATATCTCCGATTTCGTCTAAAAAAAGTGTTCCGTTATGAGCAGCTTCAAACTTTCCTGCACGGTCTTTAACAGCCGAAGTAAAAGCACCTTTTACGTGTCCGAAAAGTTCGCTTTCTATAAGTTCGGACGGAATCGCAGCACAATTCACTTCCACAAACGGAGCTGTTGAGCGTTCACTTTTTTCGTGCAACCAATGAGCAACCAACTCTTTTCCTGTTCCGTTTGAACCCGTAATCAGCACTCGTGCATCGGTTGGAGCTACTTTTTCGATAATATCGCGAATGTGGGCTATTGCCTGACTTTCGCCTATCATTTCATAGTTTTTGCTGACTTTCTTTTTGAGAATTTTATTTTCGACAATAAGCTGTTTTTTGTCCAACGCATTGCGAACAGCCGTTAGCAGCCGGTTTAAATCAGGTGGTTTTGAAATGTAATCAAAAGCTCCCAAACGCATCGAATTGACAGCTGTTTCCAAATCTCCGTGACCCGAAATCATTATAAAAGGTGTTTCGGGCTTGATTTTTTTAGTGGCTTCCAGAACCTCAATACCGTCAAATTTAGGCATTTTGATGTCGCACAAAACCAAATCGAAATCTTCTTTTTTGATTTTTTCCAAAGCTTCTAATCCGTCTGTTGCTTCTTCAATCTGATATTTGTCGTCTTCCTCCAAAAGGATTTTGGACAATACCCTGCGAATGGCTGCTTCGTCTTCTACAATAAGTATTTTAGGCATAAAATTCGTTTTACATAAACCGCTAAATTAGGAATAACTTTTTCGTTCTGCAAAGGTCTTTTGTAAAATTTATGACTTACAATTTACCCAATCCAATTCTTGAAATCACCCACTCGTTCTCTGCTGACGATGATTTCGTCTTCTTTATAGGTGTTCAGAATGATTTTCAATCGGGAATTGCTATACACCTGAATTTCTTTAATAGCTTTGAGCGAAATGATAAATTTTCGGCTTACCCTAAAAAATTCTTTCGGGTTGAGTTCGCTTTCCAATTGCTCCAAAGTAGAATCCATAAGGTAATTTCGGTTTTCTGTGGTATGAATGTAAGTCCCTTTGTTTTCACTGAAAAAACATTCGGTTTCCTGAGTGGTAACAATTTTGAGTTGTTGCCCGATTTTTATCGAAAACCGCTCTTTATACTGTTTTTCTTCCGAGACCAAAAGACTTTTAATCCATTGAAGGTCTAAACCTGCTTTTTTGTTTTCTCGTTCTCTGAATTTCTCGACTGCCTGAGCCAGTTCTTTTTCGTCTATGGGCTTTAGCAAATAGTCGAT
>JAQVDG010000364.1 GCA_028698395.1 Weeksellaceae bacterium | reverse complement strand
CTCGCAAATCCTCCGTCCGTTACAAGCAAGCTTAAAAGAAGAAAAAGACAGAAGAAAATTTGCTACAAAATGAAAAATAGAGATGGAAACCCACCGCACATTCAGGCACATTTGGCAGCCCCAACGCACAGGCGACCGCTTCGCAGCCAAAAGAGCCTTAATTTTGCCAACACACAGACAAAATGTTAAATTTGAACAATGACTGATAATTACTAATAGATGAAATACTCAGACCCGTTTAAAATCTTGACACCCAACGAAAGATGGGCACCGACAAAAAGCCAAATGGATTTGTTTCAAAATGCTTATGAAAAGCTTTTGCCACCATTGGTTTACAAAATTCGTTTGGCAGTTCAGAAATGGAGAGAAGAAGACTACAAAGGAGCTTCTGAAACTTCAAAATCATTGATGAATTTTTGGTTCAATCAGGAACATTTAATCGGACAAACTAAATTCAGTTTTTTCTTTTCCCAACGAGAAGCAATTGAATCAATTATTTACCTGTACGAAATTGCCAAAGCAAAAGACAAGTACGAATTAATGCGATTTGATTCATCCGAACGTGTGAGTACCGGAATGTTCGATGAAAGCTGGACCCGATATGTAATTAAAATGGCAACCGGAGTCGGAAAAACAAAAGTAATGGGACTGACTTTAGTTTGGAGTTATTTTCATAAACTCTACGAACCGGAAAGTCCACTTTCAAAAAATTTCTTGGTAATTGCTCCAAATATCATTGTTTTAAACCGGCTTAGAAAAGACTTTGAAGGATTGAAAATGTTCATCGAAGAACCGTTCATTCCTGATAATGGCTACGATGATAAAGACTGGCAGAATGATTTTCAATTGACTTTGCACATTCAGGACGAGTTAAAACCAATAACTGAATCCGGAAATATATTTCTGACAAATATTCACAGGGTATTCTTTAACGAAGAACCGGAACAAAGTTTTGAACAAACTTTTTTGGGGGTAAAACCAAAACCCGATGCTGACACTTCAAAAGGACTGGACTTAGGAAAAGTTTTGAGAAGTGATAAAATCAAAGACCTTGTAATTTTAAATGACGAAGCGCATCACATTCACGACAGTTCTTTAGCTTGGTTTAAAAGCATTGAAGACATCAGCAACAAACTCAAACTAAAAAACGGCTTTGGGATTGGGCTGCAATCTGACTTTTCTGCAACACCAAAACACAACAACGGCGCAATTTTCGTTCAGACTATTTGCGATTATCCCTTGGTTGAAGCAATCAAACAAAATGTTGTTAAATCACCTGTACTTCCCGATGAAGCTTCGAGACAAAAAATTCAGGAAAAAGAATCTTCCGATTTTGTTGAACGATACAAGGATTACATTCATTTAGGTTATCTGGAATGGGAGAAACAATTTGATGAACTCAAAGATTTGAAAACTCCTATCCTTTTCATAATGACGATGAGTACAAAAGAAGCAGACCAGGCAGCTGCCTTTTTGGAAAGTACTTATCCGAAAATGAAAAACTCAGTTTTGACAATTCACACCAACAATTCCGGTGAAATTAACGAAACAGCAAGCACAAAAAAAGCAAAAGAAGAATTGGAAAAACTTAGAAAAGCTGCCGATGAAATTGATAAAGATTATTCGCCTTACAAAGCGGTTGTTTCCGTCCTTATGCTCCGTGAAGGTTGGGACGTTAGAAATGTAACCACTGTTGTAGGCTTGCGTCCGTTCGGGGCTGATTCAAAAATTTTGCCGGAACAAACAATCGGGCGTGGTTTACGGAAAATGTTTCCTTTGGACACACCCGAAAATTTGGTTGTAGTTGGAACTTCTGCATTTTTAGAGTTTGTGGAAAGTTTAAAAACGGAAGGTGTCGAGTTTCAATACAGCCCGATGGGAAAAGGAACAAAAACCAAATCACCTGTTATCGTTGAAGTGGATAAAGAAAATCCAAACAAGGATTTGGACGAATTAGATATTCCTATTCCGCAATTAAGCCCAAGAATTTACAGGGAATTTAAAAATCTGGAATTAATTGATATAAATAAATTCAGAAACGAAAAGGCATATTTAAAACACTTCAGTAATGAAGAATTAAAAGAAATAATCTTCAACGACATTGAAGGAGACTTTTCACATAAAACTGTTTTTAAAGATGCAGTTCCTGATTACCGGAATGTAATTAGCTTTTTTACATCTGCAATTTTAAAAGACAGCCGTTTGGTTAGCGGTTTTGATATTTTGTATCCCAAGGTTGAAAGCTTCATTAAATACAAACTCTTTTCCAAAGAAGTTGAATTAAGCGATGCTCAAACTTTAAGGAATTTATCAGAACTGAGACCAAAGGAAATTTTAAAAACCACCTTTAAACAGGCAATTGACGAATTAACCGTTTCCGACAAAGGAACTGCTGAAGTAAAAAACTACATTTCATTAAAACTAACCAAACCCAAAATTGCCGAAAATCAACCTTTCCTTGTTCCTAAAAAATCGGTATTCAATAAAATTATTGGTGACAATCCTTTTGAATTGGAATTAGCTTCATTTTTTGAAAGTAAGTTTGATGATGTTGTTTCGTATGCCAAAAATACAATGGGTGAAGGTGGTATCAACTTTAAAATTGAATATCAGGCACAAGACGGTAATATCCGTGAATATTATCCCGACTTTTTTGTTAAAACTCAGCCCAACACCTTTTATATTGTTGAGACAAAAGGGCGTGAAGACACAGACGACGTATTAAAAATAAAAAGGCTTGTAACCTGGTGCAAAGACATTAATAAAGTTCAGAGCAACTACACTTACACACCTGTTTATGTGAAACAAGAAGAATGGTCAAAAAAATCGAAGGATATAAAATCTTTTAAAGATTTACTTTACTTGTTTACTGTTGGTGATTTCGTTAAAAAACTCTCACGGCAAGAAGCAATCGAGCTTTTGAAAAAAGGTGCTGATGTTTCAAGTTTTGGCGACCCCATTGAATGGCAGAAAAAAGACAGGGTAGAACGCAAAATTAATGGGTTATGAGATTAGTAGATAGTAACATATTAATTTTTGCTGCAAAGCCTGAACATCCCGAACTGAAAGAATTGCTTGAGCAAAATGACATTGCCGTATCAGAATTAACAAGGTTAGAAGTTTTAGGATTTCCAAACCTCACACAAGAAGCCGAAGATTTTTTTCAGGCAATCTTTTCAATTGTAACGGTACTTCCAATAAGTGATGAT
>JAQVDG010000363.1 GCA_028698395.1 Weeksellaceae bacterium | reverse complement strand
TCTAAAAACGATTCTCTTGCAATAACTCAAAGAAAAAAAATAGTCCTTGCCACCGTGCATGGGGATATTCACGACATAGGCAAAAATATTGTCAAAATTATCATGGAAAACTATAACTTCGATGTAATTGATTTGGGCAAAGATGTTCCTCCTGAAACAGTTTTACAAGCGGTAAAAACAAGTGGGACATCCATTGTGGGACTTAGTGCTCTAATGACTACAACGGTAGCATCAATGAAGAAAACCATTGAACTACTCAGAAGTGAGTGCCCCGCCGTAAAAATAATAGTAGGAGGAGCAGTTCTTTCTCCATATTTGGCAAATCATGTTGGAGCAGACTGTTATGCAAAAGATGCAATGGAGGGAGTAAGAGCAGCAGAAAAGTTTTAGCCTACTAATTATTTTTCTGTTTTTGATAAACTGTTTCAAGAGTGTTACAAGAAGATATGATCTATTTGATAGAGCCTACTTTATTGAAATCCATTTCGTTAAACTGAGATCTCTTTCCTTTGTGAAGACGGAGTTTTCTATGTTTTGTTCCTATTCCGCTTTTATCATTCTTTCTAGCATAAAAGGTCAGCCCGCCGCCATCTATTATATAGGTTGCCATTCCATTTTTTATTTCTCCACTTTTCATTACGTTGCTAGAATTCTTTGTTAGTAAGAAATTAGATATGCCTAATCCTTTTTCTGTTTTATACTTGTCGGAGGCAGTTTCAACTTCTACAACCCTTCCATTCACAAAAACTATTGACACAGCTCTATGTCGAAAATCTTTTTTGTTGTATACCCATGTTTCTACATCAGTTTTTTTAAAATTTGATTTCTCTTGGAATTTTGAGAAAAACTTTTTGTTAGGTTCTCCAAGATTTTTTTTGACTCTATCTTTCGTATCATCCAATGAAATATATCCCATCGATTTTCCTGGCATTATAACGAGTTTGCTATTGCCAGGATGACCCATCATAATTTTAGCTGCCAATGCACCATGTTCCCCTCGTTTATCAGAAGACACTTTTTTTGAATATCGTTCATATGCTTCAACTGCTTTTTCATATGCACGTAAATTTATCAACTTTTTCCCGGTTGAAAGCAATGCCTCTGTGTCATTGGTATATTTTGCAAAATTAGATAATGCTTCTATTGCACCGTTTCTATCTCCGCTTGTTATTTTTATTTTTGATGTTAAATTCCATAAATCCGCATTTTTCCTATCCTTCTTGGTGGCGTTTTCCAGAACACTTAATGCTTTCTCTTTATCTCCGTTTTCTAGATATAGCCAACCAAGTCGAATTGTTGCTCTTGTGTCGTTTGGCAATATTTCTAAATGCTTTTCATAATATTGAATGGCATCTTTTGTTTTGTTCATCATTTCAAAACAAAAAGCGATTTGATAAAGAACATCTTTTCGTTCCGGACGTAGTTTTAAAACTTTCAGAAAATGTTCAACCGCATAGTTATATTCTTGTTGTTTAAAAAGAATCGTTCCCGCCTGATAATGTTTTTCCGGCAAAACAGTTGATCTATAATATAGAATTCCACCAACTACAAACAAAAAGATTACTAGCGTGCTTAATATAATAAAAAGAGATTTGGGTAGCGGAGGACGCTGTTCTTTTTTCAAAACCCACTGTTTTTCTTCCTCTGTCGTTCCAATCTGTTCTTCTGTTGCTATATTAGGGCACATATTTTTTTTATCTTTTCTTCTTAAGTCCTCAAGCTTGGACATTTGTCTTTACACTACCCTTCCCAAAATAATGATTATCTATTGTTATATAACTCATAAATTCAAGCAAATATTATACAGTATATAGGTGCTTTTACTATGATATATTTTACCAACTTGTTATACAATACTTATTTAGTTTGGCTTTTCTTCCCCATATAAGCCATTTTTCAACATAAAATATGCCTTATATGGCAAATGATACGGAGGCGCTTTTTTGCTTTTAAATTTTAAAGAAATAGAACTTGGCGATATTAATTTTTTTTCTAAATACTGGCGACAAATGGACCAGATTAATTCCGGTTATTGTTTCCCCGTTCTTTGGGGATGGAACGAGGATTATGTCTGCAGTCTTGCTCCTGACGAAGAACTCGATCTTTTATGGATAAAACAAGCTACCCCCAATCCAGTAACACTGGCTCCTCTTGGAAATTGGCATCAAGAAAACTGGAAAAAAATAATTTTGGACCGCTTTGGTAAAAATATGGATTTTTATTATGTTCCTGAAGGGCTTCTTAAAATTTGGCAAAAACAATTTGGAGAATCCATTGAGATTGAAGAATTTCGCGGCGGGTGGGATTATCTTTATGACATCAAAAAACTTGCGACGCTCTCAGGAAACGCATATATGAAAAAACGAAATCGCGTTAATCAGTTTCGGAAAGCTTACAAGTATAATTATATCGAAATTACAGATGCAATAACATCAGAAGTTATGGATTTTCAACTCTCTTGGTGCCAAGCAAATCACTGTGCCGACGTAATAGGATTGAAAAGAGAGTGTCGTGCCATAAAAAGAATTTTAGAGAACTGGAACAATCTTCCTAATTTATGTGGCGGTGTAATTAAAGTAAACGATAATATTGCGGCTTACACGATAGGGGAACTTTCCGGAGAAACATTATTTGTCCATTTTGAAAAAGCCAGCTTAGAATATAATTCAGGTTACCAAATAATCAACAGAGACTTTTTAGCAAATACATTAAAAAAATACCCGGAATTAAAAATAGTAAACAGAGAAGAAGATTTAAATGACCCCGGCCTAAGAGAAGCAAAAATGTCTTATTTGCCTATAGATTTTGGAAAAGAATATCATGTCGAAATTAAATTTTAATATTTTTTAAAGGGGCGAAATTTTATGAGAGTGATTGATCTCGGACATCCCATAACAAATAATATGCCAACTTTCCCTGGCGACGAACCCCCTGTTTTAAAAAATCACTCACCTATAGAAAGTGGATATAGATCAACTTCTTTAATTATTAATTCGCACAACGGAACACACATTGACGCACCGGCTCACATATTTAAAGATGGAAAATATTTGGAAGAATATCCTAATGAAATATACTTCGGACTTGGAATTGTAATTGACGCTACTGCCTGCATAGGACGTGAAATAAAACTGGAAGATATCAAAAAAGAGTCTTTAGAAAAAATTGGCTATGTCGATTACGTCTTGTTCCGCACTGATTGGTCAAAAAAAT
>JAQVDG010000362.1 GCA_028698395.1 Weeksellaceae bacterium | reverse complement strand
GACACATACGAGAAGAAAAGGAACTTCCATTGCGGAAAGTTGCTGCATTACTCGACATTGATGTTGCTATTTTAAGCAAAATGGAACGTGGAGAGCGGAAAATAACAAAAGAGGTAGTTCTTAAACTTGCCGACATATACGATTACAAAGCAGACGAACTTTTGGTTTCATTCCTAAGCGACAAGATTTTATATGAAATTCAAGACGAAGATTTAGGAATAGAAGCACTGAAAGTAGCAGAGGAAAGAGCAAAATATATTAAAGCGAACAAAAAGAAATGACAATAAAGCAACTCATAGAAAAATATACAGCCGACAGGGATTATTACTTGACAAGCAAGTATAATGAAACACTGCTTCGCAGTGATTTCTTAGACCCGTTTTTCGAGTTGCTTGGTTGGGATATTAAAAACAATGCAGGTAAACCGACCAACGAACGAGAAGTAATTTTGGAAGAAGCATTGAAAGCAAATGCTTCCGAACACTCCAAAAAACCTGATTACACTTTTCGACTTTTTTCGGAAAGAAAATTCTTTTTGGAAGCAAAAAAACCTTGCGTTTCTATTGAATCAAACAACGACACAGCAAAACAAGTCAGACGATACGGATTTACAGCGAAGTTGAAAATTTCAGTTCTTTCAAACTTTGAATACTTAATCATTTACGACACTTCTGTAAAAGTTGAGAAAGACGATAACCACACAAAGGCACTTGTAAAAAAATACCATTATACCGAATACGAAAGTAAGTTTGAAGAAATCAAACAACTTCTAGGAAAGGAATCTGTTTATTCAGGAGCTTTTGAAACGGAATGGAAAGAAATTGAAAGTAAAATCAATCAGTACTCGATTGACAACTTATTTCTAAATCAAATCAATGAATGGAGAAAATCTCTTAGTTCTGAAATTTACAAACACGCCCCGAAAATTAACGAGCAACAACTGAATGATATTGTTCAAAGTTATTTGAACAGGGTTTTGTTTCTGCGTGTTTGTGAGGACAGAAATTTAGAGGACTACCAAACACTTTTGAAATTTGCCAATACAAATGATTTCAGTGCATTAATCAAAAAGTTTGAACAAGCCGACAAACGCTATAATTCAGGATTGTTTGACCAATTACTAAAGGACAAGATTGTAGAAAATATCAGTTCGGTATTTTGGACAATCATCAAACAATTGTATTATCCTGAAAGCCCCTATTCATTCAGTGTTTTTTCTTCTGATGTGTTGGGAAGCATTTATGAAATCTTCCTATCAGAGAAATTGACCGTACAAAACGGTGCTGTTGTTTTAGTCAAAAAACCTGAAAATGTTGACCGTGACATTATCACTACACCAACATTTATCATAAGCGATATTTTACGAAATACCGTCTTGAAAAAATGCGAAGGAAAAACGGATAAGGAAATTCTAAAACTCAAATTCGCTGATATTTCTTGCGGTTCGGGAGCTTTTTTATTGGAACTGTTCCAATTGCTCAATGATATTTTGATTGACTACTATCTGAAAAATGACAAATCAAAACTCATTCAAACCAATATCAATACCTACAAACTGCCGTTTGAAATTAAACGACAACTTTTATTGAATTGTATTTACGGAGTTGACAAAGATTATAACGCAGTGGAAGCAGCCAAATTTGGTTTGCTTCTCAAATTACTTGAAAGTGAAGATGTAAATTCAACCAACAAAACGAAACCAGTTTTACCCGACCTTTCTCAAAATATTTTCTTTGGAAATAGTTTATTGAGCCCAAAGCAAGTAACGAATAAGAAAGACCAAGTAATTATCAATCCATTTGATTTTTCAAAACTTCGCTTTGATGTCATTGTAGGCAATCCACCTTATATGAAGTCGGAGGATATGAAAAATATTACTCCGCTTGAATTACCGCTTTACAAGACTAATTACGATTCAGCATACAAGCAGTTTGACAAATACTTTCTTTTCCTTGAGCAAGGCATCAACTTATTAGCTGATGATGGGATTTTAGGTTATATCGTTCCGAGTAAGTTTACAAAAGTTGGAGCAGGTAAAAAACTTCGTGAATTACTTGCAGACAAAAAGTATTTGCATTCAATCGTATCATTTGGAGCAAATCAGGTTTTCGCAGATAAAACAACTTACACTTGTTTGCTAATTCTGAATAAGAAACCGCAAAAGACTTTCCAATATGCCGAAGTAAGAAGCCTTAAAAGTTGGAAAGTAAGAGAGCCGGATGCTGCAAAATACGGCACAAAGAAAACAGATGAATTGGATAGTGAAGTTTGGGTTTTAGTTCCACCCGAATTGACTAATGCCTATAATAAAATCGTTTCTCAAAGTCTAAAACTTAACGATTTGGTTGGAAGCGACAAAATTTTCAATGGTATTCAGACCAGTGCAAATGAGGTTTACATTTTCACGCCAACTAAAGAGGATAAAAAGTATTTCCATTTTACGAAAAAAGGTGTTGATTACAAGATTGAGAAGGAAATAACAAAACCCTACTTTCAAACTTCATCAGGCGAAGATAATTTATACACATACCGAACATTTAAACCGAATGCAAGGGTAATATATCCTTACGAACCGACCAAAACAGGTGTAGATGTAATTCCGCTAACAACAATTAAAAAGAAATTTCCTTTGGCTTATGACTATTTGCAAAAGCATAAAGCAATTTTAAATAATCCGAAACGAGACATAAAACCTGAGCCAAAAACAAAAAATGAATGGCACAGATACGGCAGACATCAAAGTTTGGATAGTTGTGGACTTCCTTCAAAAATTATTGTGGGTGTTCTGTCTGTTGGTGATAAATACGCAATTGATGTTCACGGAACTTTGATTTCTTCAGGTGGAACAGCAGGTTATTGTGTTGTGGCAATTCCAACCGCTTCCGATTATTCCATTTACTACATTCAAGCTATTCTCAACTCAAAATATTTGGAGTGGTTCAGTGCGTTATATGGCGAAGTTTTCAGAGGTGGTTATATAGCAAGAGGAACAAAGGTTTTGAAAAATCTACCCATCAGAAAGATTGATTTTTCAGATTCAAAACAAAAAGCACTTCACGACAAAATCGTAGAAACTCAAAAAGAATTAATCAGCATTTATGACCAAATAGACGCAAACACAGGAAACAAAAGAGCTTTAACTCCATTGCAAGGACAATTTGTAAGAGAGAAAGCAAACCTAGAAAAGCTATTAGCTAAACTATACGATTTAGGT
>JAQVDG010000361.1 GCA_028698395.1 Weeksellaceae bacterium | reverse complement strand
TGCAATACTTCGGAATGATAAATTTGTATTTTTGGTCTTTTTCCAGAGCGTACAACAAGTGTGCGCTGCAGCTCATGCAGGGCACACACAAGGGTTTTGCAAGAGAGCGGGCGAAGTGCTTCGATTGAAACTTTTTCGTACATTTGAACATTCGTGCTTCGTATCAAAGGTAGTGCTAAAAATCCGCTCCCTCGCAAAGCCCGAAACCGTTAGCGGTCATTGTAAACCGACACCCGAACAGACACCGCAACAACCAAAACTAAGAACAACAAATAAAAAATTTAAAGATTAAATGAATTACTGGCACATTCAATTACACCCAGACGACAGAGGCACATTTGACACAGAGAAAATAAAAAAAATACTCTCTGAAAAAAGCGTAATTGGATTGGGAGAATGGGAAAAGGGCGAAGACAAAATCAATCAATTCAAAGACAAAATGATGATTGGAGATATTGTTGCTGTTAAACAAGGTTCTACGCCAATAGCATTAGTCAGAGTAACAGGAAACGCATATTTTGAGCGAATAATAAATGATGATTTTGATTGGTTTCCAAACAGAAGAAAAATTGACATCATTGATTTTTACGACACAACTTATAACTTCACAATTCCCCAACCAAGAGGAACACTATCAATTTGCAACGACTTAAACACCGATACAGCCAAAGTCATAATTCAATGGTATCGAAATGCAGTTAATAAAAGACTAATGGAAAATATAAAATTATCAACCGAGAGACAAACTCAAATTAAAGCACTTTGGGATAAATTCAAACAAGACCCAAAAGAACAACAAAGATGTGAAGGTATTGAAGAACTCTTTGACCAATGGAATCAATACAAGGATAAAATTGTAAATGACACATTGACTTTAGACGATTATACAAATACATTAGGAAATTCTACTGCAATAATGCCAGGAGGTTATTTATGTAATTTTTTGGAGCGAACAACAAGAAAAAATTTAGGCTCTTCAAAACCTGGAAATGCAAGTAATTTTGAAGTAAAACTAAATAATGATAACAAAACCTATTTCATCAAAAGCACTAACAAAGCAAATGCGGATAAACAAGAAGCAGAAACCTACTTTAATGATAACATCAAACCTTTATTGAAAAACATAATTTCGGCTTCTACCCCTTTGGAAAAAATCGGTTTGATTGAAAATGCGAATTATAGTGCCAAACAGCTTTTGATGAAAT
Source organism: Weeksellaceae bacterium (assembly GCA_028698395.1). The sequence continues at coordinate 2,015 of JAQVDG010000361.1, read as the reverse complement.
TAGCAGTTTTAGAAAATTTAGCAGACATTTTACAGATATACAAGGAAGAATCAATTGAAGAATTGTACAATGAGTTTATTGATGATGACACCGAAAGTGTCTATACAAAGAATCATCAAGTTTGTGTTGTCGCAAAGAAAATTTTAAACGTAAACGAACAAGACAAAAGCGAACTTCTTTTACTTTCACGTTTTTTGTGGCAATTTGTAAATTCTAAAGCCATTGCGGACACAAATAATCCAAATGTTATTCTTTATGGACCACCGGGAACTGGTAAAACATTTTCCGCAAAAAACAGTTTAGATTTTGTCTGTCAAGGCGACAGTTCACGATACGAAATTTTGCAATTTCACCCATCATTTACCTACGAGGATTTTATTGAAGGTATAAAACCAAAAGGTGTTTCAAAAGACGGAAACATTCGTTTTGAATTAGTAAATGGTGTTTTTAAAAACTTTTGTATCAAAGCAAAAGAGCAACCAAACAAGGATTTTTATTTCGTAGTTGACGAAATAAACCGTGCTAATCTTTCAACCGTATTTGGCGAAACGTTATCGTTATTGGAAAAAGATTACAGACACAACACAGAAAACAACAAAAACCTCATTAGAACGCAATACTCTACACTTATTGAAGATTTAATCAAAGAGGACGATAAGTTCAAAGAATTAGCTTACAAAATTGATAATAACGAAGTAAAATTTGGTGTTCCTAAAAACGTGTTTTTTATTGGAATGATGAATGATGTGGACAAAAGCATTGACGCTTTTGATTTAGCACTTCGCAGACGATTTAAGTGGATAAGAAAAGATTGTGATTACGAAGTAATTGAGGAAGAAACACGTTTCAAAGGAAAAGAAGAGTTTAACAATATTAGCCAGTATGTAAAAGCCTGCGAAAAGTTGAACAACTATATTTCTAATGATTTAGGTTTGGGCAAATCGTATGAATTTGGTCATTCCTTTTTTATGAAAGTTAGCGACATCGCTAAACGAAAAGAAATTACACCAAACAATGTTGAAGTTTTATTCAACTTGTTTTTGCGACCAACTTTGAAAGAGTATTTACGAGCAGTATTTGCAGAAAGTGAATTAGAAAGTAAATTAGATGAAGCGTTGAGTAAGTTTAAAGAAACAATGAAATAAAATGAAAATTAGTATTCCTGTAAATCATAATTTTTACGAAGAAGCACCCATTCAAGAATTGAATTTGGGAGAAACTTTTAATGTAAAAAAGTCAGGAATTAAGAACTTGCAACAAATTTTTTCTTCAGTTTATGAATTAAAACTCGGTGCAGAGCGATTAAAACAAGTCAAAATATTTAGTTTCAAAAGTAAACGCATTTTTGAACCTGACGAAGAACGTCTAATTCTAAAATTATATTCCAAAGAAAAAACCAACCAAGAAAAAGAATATTTTATACAAACAGGTTTGTATGCTGGTGTTATTTTTCATAAGGGTTGCAAAATCAATATCACAACAAAATATGGCGACACTTTTCTAAAACGTATGCTCAATTTCGTAAATGACATTTATGTTGATAACGAACAGACCAAAGCCAAGAAAGACGAAACTGAAAATCAGTTTTTATTTATCATCGCTCATTTATTCATTCAATCATTAGAAAAAGCAGTTGTTTTAGGTTTGCCTCAACAATATCAAAAACAACAAGAACATAGCCACAAAGTAAGAGGAAGTATAAATTTTAACGACTATTTAAAACGGGATATTCCGTTTCAAGGGAAACTAACGACTACTTTCAGAGAACAAAAGTACATTCAAGTAATTATTGATGTTTTATATTTAGCGTTAAGGAAATTAGAGAGTGTTTTTGGAAAAGAAATTCACAGTCGTTTACTTGGTTTAAGCCAATTATTAAAACAGCATTATTCTGGTCGTTTTGCGAATTACGAAGTCATACAAAAAGCCAAACACACCAAACCATAAACAAGCCAATGTATAGTGGATTTAAAAAGGTTTTGGAGTATGCAGAAATTATTTTGTTGAATAAAGAA
>JAQVDG010000360.1 GCA_028698395.1 Weeksellaceae bacterium | reverse complement strand
CTGTTGCTGCAATTTCAGCTGTTTTAAATCGCTTCAGTATCATCACCGGTGGTCCCGGAACTGGAAAAACTACAACTTTGGCAAAAGTTTTATCCTTACTTTATAAAATTCAGCCGGAAATGAAAGTTGCTTTAGCGGCTCCAACCGGAAAAGCAGCACAGAGAATGGCAGATTCATTGAAGAATTCCGCCACACAATTTCCGGATGTGAAATCGAAATTTGAAGAATTGCAACCTTCTACTTTGCATCGTTTATTGGGTTTTAAGAAAAACAGTATTTATTTCAAGCATACTGCTGAGAATCCTTTGCCACACGATTTAATTATTGTGGACGAATCTTCTATGATTGATTTGGCATTATTTTCTAAATTGTTGAGTGCCGTACAAGCTTCTGCCCGATTGATTTTATTGGGCGATAAAAACCAATTGGCATCGGTAGAAGCCGGAAGTTTATTTGGTGATTTGTGTATGGCACAAGGAAGCTTGAATATTTTCAGTAAAAAAAGAGCAGATTTCATCAATGATTTTTTGGTTTCTCCGACCTCTAAAATAAAAGAAACTCACATTCAGAATAGTTCTCATCCTCTTTTTGAACATATTATTGAATTGCAACATTCGTTTCGTTTTGACGAAAAAAGTGGAATTGGAACTTTTAGTAAAGCGGTAATTGAAAATCAAACCGATGTACTGCGTTCCTTTTTTAAGAATCACAATGAGCAAGTTAAAATCGATTCGGACTATTCGGAAACTGTTTTTAAAAATTTTGCGGAACATTATGTGGATTATACAGAAGAAAAAGACATTAAAACGGCTCTTAAAAAGTTGAATAACCAACGTGTTTTATGCGCAGTCAAAGAAGGAGAAGAAGGAGTTTACGCATTGAATCGGAATGTTGAGAATTATTTACACAAGAAAGGAAAAATCGTTTTAGGAAGTGAGTTTTATGAAAATCGTCCGCTTATGGTAACGTCCAATAATTATGAATTAGGCTTGTACAATGGAGATGTTGGAATTGTCAGAAATGGAAAAGTTTGGTTTGAATCCTCCGAAAAAAATCAAGATTTAAAATCAGTTTTGCCTGCTTTTCTTGAAAATGTTGAAACCGTTTTTGCGATGAGCATTCACAAAAGTCAAGGTTCTGAGTTTGACAAAGTACTAACAGTTTTACCACAAAAATCAGATGTAGCAATTCTGACGGCAGAATTGCTCTATACAGCGGTTACACGGGCTAAAAAGGAAGTGATTATTCAAGGAAGTGAAGAGGTTTTATTACAATGTGTAGCTAAAAGAGTAGAAAGAAGTTCCGGAATTATGGAACGATTTCCCCAATAAAAATTAGTGTTATGTAAATTGTAAAGTTGTATAATGTATGGTGTATAAAAAATTCATTATCAATATTTTTGGAATTTTATTTTGGACATTATACAATTAACTTAATATTAGTTGTGCGTTTGTTTTTTTTAACAAAATCACTAAAATAAAGAAATAACAAACCTTTCCAATAACTTTTTTAAAATAGCCTATATGTTTTACAAAAAAACATTTTATATTTGCCGTCCATTTCAGCCCGAGTGGCGGAATTGGTAGACGCGCTGGATTCAAAATCCTGTGTCCGCAAGGACGTGCCGGTTCGATTCCGGCCTCGGGTACAAAAAGACTGATTATCATGGATGGTCAGTCTTTTTTAGATTATTGAAATCCTACAATTAATTATACAGTTTGGATTTCCGGTAATCTTAAATCAAACATAAAAATTGTAGATGGAATACTATTTAATCTGAATTTTTATTATAATTTCCATATTCTTTTTTACACATCCGGCAAAATTCATAATATTTTGTAAATTTACCCGTCTAAAATTGGACGATTGAATAAAAAAATCGTCGTTTACACAATAAGAATCAATGAAAAATAAAATTTTTACACTTGTTTTTTTAGCGGGAATTTCAGTTTTCGCTCAAAATAAACAATTCACTATGCAGGAAGCTGTTTTGGGATTAGGAACAAATTTACGCATAGAAAGTTTGTTTCAATTACAATTTATTCCGGGTGAAAATAGTTTGACTGAACAAGTCAAAACAACTTATGGAAGTGCTTTAATCGCACATCAACTTCCGTCGATGAAAATTGATACTATCGCTCGTTCTACTGATTTTGGTGAGTTGAGAACTATTCCTTATTTGAGTTGGATGAATAATTCAACGGCAAATTACCGTTCCGGAAATGATTTTATGATTTGGAATCGTCAAAAAAATCAAACTGATAAATTCTGGACTTTGGATGAAAATGCTGAAGAGGAAGAGTTTCATATCTCTTCTCATTCATTGGCTTATGTGGTGGAAAATAATTTGTTTTTGGTTGATGAAAAAGGTAAAAAACATCAAATCACACACGATGGAAAATATGGAATTGTCAATGGAAAATCGGTTCATCGCGATGAATTTGGAATTTCAAAAGGAATTTTCTTTTCGCCCAAAGGAAATTATCTTGCTTTTTACCGAATGGACGAAACGATGGTAGAAGATTATCCGATTATTGATTGGTCAAGTGTTCCCGCAGTAAATAAAAACATCAAATATCCGTTTGCCGGAAGGACTTCTCATCAAGTAACTTTAGGAGTTTACAATCCTAAAACGGAAAAGACAATTTTTCTTCAAACCGGTGAACCTAAAGAACAATTTTTAACTTGTGTAAGTTGGAGTCCGGATGAAAAATCAATTTATATTGCAGTTTTGAATCGCGATCAAAATCATTTAAAATTAAATCAATACGATGCACAATCCGGAAGGTTTGTGAAAACTTTATTTGAAGAAAAACATTCTAAGTATGTTGAACCACAAAGCGAATTGTACTTTTTACCTAATGGAAAAGAATTTATTTGGTGGAGTCAACGTGATGGATTTATGCACTTGTATCGTTATGATTTGAATGGAAAATTAATCAATCAAATCACAAAAGGAAAATGGTTAGTCAATGAAATTGTGGGAAAAAATGAAAAGAAAAAACAATTATTTGTAACCACAACCAAAGACGGTGCGATGGAAAAACATTTGTATGCCGTGAATTGGATAAACGGACGAATGGAAAGATTAGACAAAGATTCGGGTTATCATACTGTTTTTGTAAATGAAGAAGGAACTTATGCATTGGATTATTGGACAAATGAAACTACTCCACGAAAAATTGATGTTTTTTCGACAGATAAAAAATTTCATAAAAACTTACT
>JAQVDG010000020.1 GCA_028698395.1 Weeksellaceae bacterium | reverse complement strand
AAAGAAGAAAATGCAGATTTGTTTTTGGTGGAATTAGCTGCTTGGTTGCATGATTTAGGCGATTATAAATTGAATGACGGAATGGATAAATCGGAAGAAATGATTGAAGAGTTTTTGAGTGAAATAGGGGTTTCTTTTGAAATTCGTTCTAAAATTGTTGAAATTGTTTCTCAGGTTTCTTTTAGTAAAGGAAAAATAGCAACTTCATTGGAAGCTAAAATTGTTCAGGATGCCGATCGCTTGGATGCGATTGGTGCGATTGGCTTGAGCCGTGTTTTTGCTTATGGCGGAAAGATGAAAAGAGAAATTTGGAATCCGGAAAACCCAAAAGAAACTTCTATTCAGCATTTTTATGATAAATTACTGAAAATCAAAGAGAAAATAAATACTCAATCGGCTCGTACAATAGCAGAAGAACGACATCTTTTTTTGGAGAATTTTTTAACTCGGTTTTATGATGAATGGGAAGAATGAACTTAAAAATTATTTGAATTTGGTAGGTAAGATTTTCAGCCTTACATCAAATTTATAAACCTAAGACATTTATTCCTTGTTCAAAAATAATATCATCCGGAATTCCGGCTTCTTTTAAACGATTTAAATCTTCTTGTAATTGTGGTTTAATGAATCCTTTTTCTTTTGTCAATTTTTTTACTCCTTCGTAATCTCCATTTCCTTGAAGAGTCAGAATCAAATTTGATAAACCGTTAATGGCACTTTCCATTTTCTTAAAATCAACGATATACGTACCTTCTTTTGTTCGTTTGAATGCTTCTTTTTCTTGAAAATAGTTAAAACAAATCATATTGGCAGAACCATGTGCACTTGTTCCAAATCGAACTGAACGGAAGATTCCTGCTAAAAAAGTAACCATAAATTCTTCTTTTTGTCCTTCTAATTCTCCTTTTTCAAGTAATTGAAGTACCATATACAAACCTAAAATATCGGCTTTTCCTTCTTCTAAGTGGGATTGCTGTTCTTTCAAAGCTTCACGAACGGTTCCTTTACCATTTATAGTATTTTTTATGCCTAATCCGTGAGCAACTTCATGAAACATTACGTTGGCAAAAAATGCATCAAAATTTATATAAGCTCTTTGTGATGGGTCGATTAATAAGTCGGCAATGGGAACTAAAATTTGGTCAAATTTTGCCCGCATAGCATTTTTGAGTTGAAGTCGGCGAGTTCCTTTTTGTAATTGAACATTTTCATCATTAGGTAAATTAATAGCTATGGTTTTTCCTCCGGCATTGCAATCTCCTGCATAATATACCACATCATAAGCATTTAGGTCGGAATCTGTGCCGGGTCTTTCCATTTTATATTTTTGGTCAACCGGAAGATTTCTTTGTAATTCGGGTAGAAATTTTGCGTATTTGGCTAATTTCTCAGACCATTCCATGTCTTTGATTAAAACATAGGCAGAATGTGATGCTTTATAGCCAAAAAGTTCATCTTCATAGGTTTCAATCGGACCAACAATAAAATCTAATTGATTGGTTTTCATGTCCATCCAGGCAATGTCGCTGTCGAAATAATTATCGGTTTCCAAGGCGTCTGCTCTTAACTCTAAGTATTTTTTTAATTCCGGATTTTCGGCATACGAAGCGGCTCTTCGTAAAAGTCCGGCAGCTTTTGACAAATCTTTTTTGAAAAATTCGCGGTAAGGAATAGTGTATAATTTACCTTCTTTATCTCTCCGAATTATAGTATAAGGACTTTTTCCGTCAGGAAGTTGAGTGGTTTCAAACTCTTCTTTGGTCATGTCTTTCGGATAGAAATTTGCTCCGAGTGGTTTAATATCAAATCCTTTTATAAAAGGTAAGTTATTATTTAGGCGATCCCAAGGACCGTAATTAATTTGTATGTAATTTTTGAGATGAGAAGGAACTTTAGAAAGCAAATCATCTTTATCTCCATAAGCTTGATGCCAAAATATTTTGTCCATAATTTCGGAAGCTTGAATAAACAGAATCAACATGGCTTTTTCCTTATCAGTTAAATGACTTAAATCGCTTTCCAAACGGACAGTTGCATAGGTTTTCAAAGTATCGTTTTTTTCAGTTGTAGGTTCGTTTGGATAAATAGTTTTAGCCTTTTTGTTGTCTGTACAGTTCAAAATTAATAGGCTAAAAGTTAAGAAAAGTGCTAATGAAATATTTTTTTTCATGGTTATATAAAACAAGAATTTCTCAAAAGTACAAATTATTGAAAATTTCTTTTCTTTTTTTTGAATTAATTTGAATCTTAAATAAAAATAAGTTGAAATAGTGATGTATTTAGAACAAAACGTATGAGAAAAACTAAATGTAAATTGGAGATTGTTAAAAATAGTGGAGCTGGCGGGAGTCGAACCCGCGTCCAAACAAGCAACTTATGTGCTTTCTACATGCTTAGTTTATTTTTGATTTTCGATTAATATCCGAGAATAAACACTCTAATATTAACTTAGTTCCTAAGAATTTAACAAGATTTCGGAACGGTGTCTTGTCTATCCTTACTTTTCTGTGCCTCTGAATCAAACGCCGTAAGGAGTGGTATTTGAGAGACATTTAGCTTCCCTACCTTGTAGAGATTCGCCAGACTTACTATAATTCAGTCAATTAGGCAGCTAAAGCGTAATTGTTGTTGCCAGTTAAAAGGTTGAAGTGCTTATTTTACGTGTGTACACAACATGACACGACATGCTTACATCATCTGTTGACCTTGCTGTCAAAACCAGTCAGCCCCAAAATTTCAAAGAAAACTTCAAAATCTATGGATTTTGAAGTTTGCAAAGATAGAATATTTCAATGAAATTTGATTTATATTTTTAAGTTTATATTAAAATTGCCAACCGGCAGTCAGTACAAATAATCCTTTGTTATTTTTGATGGTAGATGCGTAATTGTGGTTAGCATTTAAAGGTAAACTCGCATAATAAACTGTATTGTCAGCAGCATCGTAATCTACATATTCTCCATTTCCAAATAAATAGGTATATTTTTGATTTTGGAACTGATAAGCTGCATCCAAATAGAATCCGCCAAAATTGTATCCGGCACCAAAACTGATTCGGTTGATATTACCTTGAAATATATCTGAAAATTTGGTAGAAGCTACATTTCCACTTCCTGGGTCAGCATTTAAAGAGATTTCTTTAAACGGAGATTGAACAAAATTATACCCTGCTCTTAATCTGAAATTATCAATTCTGTATTCGCTACCAACCCGAATTTCACTATTTGATTTGTAATTATGATTTAAAAAATCATTGGTTTCGTAAAAATATTTTGAAGGTTTAAGTTTGGTTGAACCATTCATGTGTAAAGTATAATCTAAATTTAAAGCAAGTGATTTTGCTACGATTAAACCGGCACTGGCAACCAAACGACCATTGGAACTCCGATCGTATTCGCTGTAATAATAGTCGTAATAATAATTTTCAAAATTAGTATCTATAGGTAAATCAGCATAATAATTTTCTTCAATACGGGAATACCAAATCGGGCTGTGGTAAGCCAGTCCAAATCGTAAATAATCATTAGCTTTTCCGATGAGTCCGGCACTGAGAGAAAATCCGTTTGCTGTAGCTGAATAAGGAGTTCCGTTCAAGTCATATCGATAAACTGTACCTTGAGTGTCTTCATCAAAAAACACATAATTGTTGTACCGGGTTTCGTGGAAATTAAATCCTAATCCTAAGAACAGTTGGTCTTTAAAACTGGCTCCGAAGTCAAGTGTTGTTCGGTTTTTATATCCTTCTGTAATGTCTTGATAACCTGCCATTGTGTAAGTGGTATATTCCTCAGGAATCGGACTGAGTTCAGTTTTTGTTATATTGTTGTTTCTGCCTATCTTAATCCAATTGTCCAAATTTTCCTGTGCATATTTAATTCCGATTGTAAAACGATTCCAGGAGCTTCCTTCATTCAGAAAAACGAAATTAGCACCAACATTTTGAAGTAAAAAAGCATTGTCACTTGTTTTATTTGAACTTCCAAATTTTGTAGTATTTCGGAAACTGGTAAAGCCTAAAGATGTGTTTACTTCTGAATTAATAGCAATTGCCGACCCCGCCGGATTTTGGAATCCGGCAGAAACGTCTCCTCCTAAAGCTCCCATAGAGCCTCCCATTCCAATGTAACGTGCGCTCCCGGCATTGATGTCATTTGAAAAGGCAGACAAGTAATTTAAATCTTGAATTATTAAATCTTGTGTGTTTTGAGCATTCAATGTTATACCTGCTAACCAAAGTAAACTGAAAACTAATTTTTTCATTAATTTTATTTTTGGAAATTAATTTTTTGTAATACAATTATTATCTTCTTCCACCTGAACGTGTTCCGCTACTACTTCCCGAACTTCTTGTTCCACTCCCCATATTACTTGAACTACTGTTGTTTCGTGTTGAAGGTGATGGAGAATAGCTGGGGGATGAATTAGAATTTCTCGGAGTCGAATTATAGTTGTTATTAGTATTTGTACGAGTGCTAGAATTATTAGTCCGAGGGCTTGTGTTTACATTTGGACTATTCCGACTTGGAGAATTTGGTTTTGTGTTTGGTGGAGCAGTAGTCCGAATAGGACGTACATTAATCATTTCATTGTTTCCGGATGAGTTAGAAGTCCGTACGTTTTCTGTATTACGAGGAGTGTTGGTCGTTCCTCGAACATTTGGATTATTTGTTCGGGTATTATTTGAATTGGTTTCGTTTGTTCTGACATTTCTAACTGGTCGGGTAGTGTTAGAATTTGTTGTACGAACACCACTAGACGATTGATTAACTGAATTGTTAGCATTTCGGGTAGGTCTTATGTTCGTTTGATTTGATGTTGCTCTATAAGGAGTAGCTTGTCTGTGAGCATTGCCATTGTAAGCAAAACCATTGCCCGGACGAATTCCCGGCTGAACCCTCGTTCCTCGGTAATAATAAGAGTTGTTCCAATAATTGTTGTAATAGCCGTAATATCCTCCCCAATAATAAGGATAATTGTAATAACCACCCCAGTAAGGAGAGCCATAATAACCATAATATCCTCCCCAATAAGGATAATAATAGCCATGCCAGCGAGGATAATACCAACCGTAATAACCCGGATAATAAGAATTCCATCCCCAACCCCAGCCCCAAGAGCTATATCCGAATCCTGACCAGCCGTAATTGTTAATTGTAATATCTACGCCTTCATAACGTCCCCAATCAGTGCCGCTTGAATATGAATAAAGATTAGAACCTAAACCATTATTATAAATATTTATATTAGTAGAACCTTGATCTTGATTATTTGTTTCAGTATTATAATAAAAATCTTCTGCTCCGTTATTATTTGCATCAAAGTAAGGGCTACCTACTTTTATATCGTAATCTTGGGCAGAAGAGGAAGAATAAGAAGACTCTACTCGCCCATCTTTTGATGGACTGTAATAAACTCCGTCAGTTTCTCCACTTGAAGTTAATGTTTGCGACGGAGTACAAGAGATTACTCCAAAACTCATGATAAGGATACCCAGATATTTGAAGATTTTTTGAGGATTTAAGTAAACTTTGCTCATTTTTGCCATTTTACGATTAGTATTATTTAAATTTGCCATCCCGTTTTTTGAATTTCAAAGTATAAAAATAAGGGATTTATTATAAAGTGGCAATTATTATGCCAATTAAAATTTAAATAAGACGCTTTAACAGTAAAGAGAAATGGCAAAATTAACATCAAGAAGTGAGGATTACTCAAAGTGGTACAATGAGTTAGTAGTTCAAACCGGAATGGCGGAAAATTCCAAAGTGAGAGGCTGTATGGTTATTAAACCTTACGGTTATGCAATTTGGGAAAAAATGCAGGCAGAATTAGATAGAATGTTTAAAGAAACCGGACATCAAAATGCCTATTTTCCATTGTTTGTACCTAAAAGTTTGTTTGAGGCAGAAGAAAAAAATGCAGAAGGTTTTGCCAAAGAATGTGCTGTAGTAACGCATTACCGATTAAAAAATGACCCGGATAATAAAGGAAAATTAATGGTTGACCCGGAAGCAAAATTAGAAGAAGAATTGGTTGTTCGCCCTACTTCTGAAGCCATTATTTGGAGTACTTATAAAAATTGGATTCAATCCTATCGTGATTTGCCTATTTTAGTTAACCAATGGGCAAATGTTGTACGTTGGGAAATGCGTACCCGGTTATTTTTGCGTACAGCTGAGTTTTTGTGGCAAGAAGGACATACGGCTCATGCAACTCAAGATGAAGCAATAGAAGAAACTGAGAAAATGTTGGATGTTTATGCCGATTTTGTTGAAGGTTTTATGGGGATTCCGGTAATAAAAGGATTAAAAACACCGAATGAACGTTTTGCCGGAGCAGTTGAAACATATTGCATAGAAGCTTTAATGCAAGATGGAAAAGCTCTTCAAGCCGGAACTTCACACTTTTTAGGACAAAATTTCGCAAAAGCTTTTGATGTAAAATTTGCTAATAAAGAAGGAGGATTAGATTATGTCTGGGCAACTTCTTGGGGAGTCTCAACACGTTTGATAGGTGCTTTAATTATGACACATTCAGATGATAATGGATTAGTTCTTCCGCCAAAATTAGCACCCATTCAGGTGGTTATAATTCCAATTTACAGAAATGAAGATGAAAAAAATGCAATTTCTGAAACAGCTGAAAAATTAATGAAAGAATTAAAAGAAAAAGGGATTTCGGTTAAATTTGATGATGATGATAAAATGAAGCCGGGATGGAAATTCAATGAATATGAATTGAAAGGAATTCCTTTGCGAATTGCTATCGGACCGCGTGATTTGGAAAAAGGACAAGTAGAAATGGCAAGAAGAGATACTTTGGAAAAATCATTTGAAAAATTAGAAGGATTAAGTGAACTTATCCCGATGAAATTAGAAGAAATTCAAGAAAGTATTTTTAAAAAAGCAAAAGATTACAGAGAAACACATACTACAGAAGTAAATACTTATGAAGAATTTAAGGATGTAATTGAAAATAAAGGTGGTTTTGTTTCAGCTTATTGGGATGGGAATTCGGAAACGGAAGAAAAAATTAAGGAAGAAACAAAAGCAACCATTCGCTGTATTCCTTTTGGAGAAACAGATTTAGAAAACAAAACTGATATTTATTCTGGAAAACAAGCAAAATTTAAAGTTCTTTTTGCAAAAGCCTATTAAAATTTAACAAAATATTATTATATTCGCCTTTACATTTGGCTTAATATTGGATAATTAATTAAAAAATCAACAAAGATGAGAAACATTTTATTTTTAGCTGCTGTCTTAGCATTTGTAGGATTCTCAAATGCTCAGCAAAAAACAGATTCAAAACTTCATACCACCGAAGTTGTGACAAATTTTGACAGATGGAGTGCAGAATTAGAATTGACAGCTGATCAAATTGCCCAGATTGAGGCAATTAATGAAAAAGCAAAAGAAGAAGCAATTGCGATTCGTTCCAAAGCGACAAACAAAGATTTGAAAGAAATCAATGACCGTAAAGAGAAATCAATTCAAGCAGTTCTTACTCCGAAACAATTAGAAAAAGTGAAAAAAATTAATGAAAGAAGAGATCAGGAAAAAGTAGAAAAAGCAAGCTTGAGGTCAAATAATTAATTGAAAACAAAAGATTATATATAGTGCCTTCCTAAATAGAAGGCATTTTTATTGAATAAAATAAAAACAATGTTAGCCAAAAAAATTCTATCTGCGGCATTTTTGATTGCCGTCTCATTTTTGAATGCACAAAATTTTACAGTAAAAGGAAAGGTACAAGATTCTCAGAAAATCCCTCAAGAATACGCAACTGCATTACTTCTTGACCCGGAATCTTTTGATGAAATAAATTCCGGAATTACCAACTCAAAAGGAGAATTTGAATTAGAAGCTGTTCCGGGAAATTATTTACTCGTTATAGAAACTTTTATGGGAATTACCATAGAACGAGCAATTCAGGTTACAAAAAATGAAGATTTAGGAATTTTTGAATTAAAAACGGAAGATGTTGTCGCATTAGAAGGTATAAACATCACCGGAGATGAACAAGTGTATCGGATGGAGTTAGACAAAAAAGTCTATGAATTATCCAAAGACCCAATGGCAAAAGGAGCATCTTTATCCGAAGCATTGGAAAACGTGCCTTCGGTTGAAGTGGACGGAGAAGGGAATGTAAGTTTGAGAGGAAACGAAAATGTACGAATTCTGATTGACGGAAAACCATCTTCTCTGATTGGTGTTTCCAATGTAGCAGATGCTTTGAAAAGCTTACCGGCAGATATAGTAGAAAGAATTGAAATTGTAACCAATCCTTCTGCCCGATTTGAAGCTGAAGGAAGTGCCGGAATTATCAATATTATTCTTAAAAAAGGAAAATTAAAAGGAATAAATGGCTCTGTGAATGTGAGCGGTGGGATTCCGGCAACAGCCGGAGTTTCAGCTAATCTGAATTACCGTACTGAAAAGTGGAATTTATTTACAAATTTAGGTTATCGTTATGCAGAACGGGAAAACCGCCGAAGTACTTATACCACTCGATTTGGCTCTGACGGAACTCCACGTTACGAGGACATGACCGGAAAAGGAAAACGAATAAATAACGGATTCAATATTTTATTGGGAAGTGAATTTTATTTGGACGAAAAAAGTACATTTACACTTTCCGGAGCTTTTAGAAATGGCGATAATAAAAGCAAATCGGACATTACTTATCTCGATTTTGATTCCAATAAAAACCTATTAGCTTCTTCTTCTCGAATTCAAGATGAAACAGAAGATGATTACGGAATTGATGGAAATCTTAGCTTCAAACATGAATTTGACACAAAAGGTCATGAATTGAACGTAGATGCCCGAGTTAATTATTCCAAAGAAACAGAAAATGGAGTGTTTAGAGAAATAGGTGATTTTGTTGATTCCAGAGAAAAATCGATAAGTGAAGAAAAACGAAATCGGGTGATTATATCAGCAGATTATGTATATCCTTTCGCAGAAAAAGGTCGATTTGAATTTGGTTTAAGAGGTGAATTATCCGGAACTCTGACCGATTTTAAAGTAGATAGTTTAGTAGGAAACTCATGGATTCCGAATGACAATTATGCGAATCGAACCGATAATAAACAAAATGTATATGCAGCTTATGCACAGTATGGAAGAGCATTTGGACAATTTTCATTTTTTGCCGGATTACGATTGGAGAATTCAGATATTACCGTAGAATCCATTTACAATAACAGCACGGTTAAGAAGAACTATACCGATTTCTTTCCAAGTTTATTTTTAAATTATGAATTCTTAAATCAAGACCAATTACAACTTAGTTACAGTCGGCGAATCCGAAGACCAAGAGGTTGGGATTTAATTCCTTATATGTCTTATTCCGATAATCGAAATATGCGAGTGGGAAACCCTGCTTTAGATCCTCAATATACCGATTCGTATGAATTATCTTATGTAACTAAAATGGGAAAATTCATGCTTACACCGAATGTATATTACTCGAGAACTACTGACAATATTCAGCGATATCAATCCATTAATGAAATGGGCGTATTGATTTCAAGACCGATAAACGTCGGAACAGATGAGCGTTATGGAGGTGATTTAACTTTTACTTATCGCCCATTTAGATGGTGGAATTTGATGGGTAACGTTAATTTATATGGTTACACAACCAAAGGAAAATACAGCGAAAGCAGTACAAACTCAAACGGAGAAATCATTACCCGAACAACAAATTTTAATGGAGATGGATTCAGTTGGTTTGGAAGAATCAGCAATACATTTACTTTGCCGGCTAAAATCAATTTACAAATTTCAGGAATGTACAGAGCCGGAAATAAAACAGCACAGAGCGAAAGAAAACCGGGTTACGGAGTGGATTTATCATTGAGTAAAGATTTGTTTAATGATAATGCAACTTTAACAGCCAGTGTTCGGGACGTATTGAATTCAAGACAATTCAAAATGTCTTCATTTGGTGAAGATTTCTATATGGACAGTAAGTTCAGATGGAATGTACGCTCTGTGAATATATCATTTACTTATCGATTTAATCAAAGCAAACGCGACCAAAGAAGAAATCAAAGAGACCAGAATGCTAATGATAGTATGGAAATGGAAGGAGAAGGAATGATGTAATTCTTCTATTTTCAGTTTAAAAATTGTATGTAATAAAAAAAGAAAATATAAAACTTTAACTAACCAAATTATTTTTATGTTTTCGCCCAAAATTTATTAAAACAATTTACTATGAAAAAATCAATTTTTTATTTATTAATGTTCGTTCTGAGTTTTGGATTTGTAACATCTTGTAGTAGTGATGATGATGACTCCGGAGCTACCCAAAGTATCGTTGGAAAGTGGAATATGACTCAAGTGGGTTATTTAATGGAAGATAACGAGGAATTTTTAATTAATATTTCTCAACTATGTCCGGGAAAAAATTTTACTGAAGTTGAATTTTTTGCTGATGGAACCTTTAAAACTGAGCAATATGAAGAAGATTGTATTCAGGAAATCACTACCGGAACTTATTCAATTGAGGGTGATGTGCTTACTGGATTTGAATTAGGTGAACAAACAGGAGATTCTGTACTTATTAAAGAATTGACTTCTACCAAGTTAAAGATTTATAGTTTGGATGAAGAAGAAGAAGACGAAGTATTTATTCTTGTTTTCACAAGACTTTAAAAACATCTCTTATAAGAAATTAAAAGCACCAATTGAACTAATTTAATTGGTGCTTTTTTGTAATTAAGAAATTGCAAAACACTATTATTTCATTTTACTGTTTTAAAAAGAATATAATAATCAACACATTTAAAATTCATTTTATTTGCAGATTTTTTACTTTCAGCGATAAATACTAAATTGCTTTATTTTAAAATCGATTATGAAATGAAATTATATCCCATTGAAACCGGAAACTTCAAATTAGACGGAGGAGCTATGTTTGGTGTAGTTCCTAAAAGTATTTGGCAAAAAACCAATCCGGCAGACAGTCAAAATAAAATCGAATTGGCAATGCGTGCTTTGTTGATTGAAGATGGAAATCGCTTAATTTTAATTGATTGCGGAATTGGAAACAAACAATCTGAAAAGTTTTTTAGTTATTATGATTTATGGGGAAATTATGATTTAGAAAACTCATTAAACCAATATGGATTTACAAAAGACGATATAACCGATGTTTTTTTGACTCACCTTCATTTCGACCATTGCGGAGGTGCTACACAATGGAATTCAAAAAAAGAAAAATACGAATTAAGTTTTAAAAACGCCATCTATTGGAGCAATGCAGCTCATTGGGAATGGGCAATTCACCCGAATGCAAGAGAAAAAGCTTCCTTTCTGACTGAGAATTTCCTACCGATTCAAGAATCAGGACAGCTAAAATTCATCGAACTTCCGAAATCAGGAAATCATTTGGAAAATTCACCCTTAGGATTTGATATTCTTTTTGTGAATGGACATACCGATAAACAAATGCTTCCAATTATAAAGTATAAAAACCAAAACCTTGTTTATGTCGCCGATTTACTCGCAACTTGCGGTCATATCCCTCTTCCTTATGTGATGGGATACGATACTCGTCCACTTTTGACTTTGCAGGAAAAAGGTGAATTTCTACAAAAATCAGTAACGGAAAATTATATTTTCTTCTTTGAACATGATGCACACCATCAATTAGCTACTGTTAAAAAAACAGAAAAAGGAGTTCGGTTAGATGCAACCTATCAATTTTCAGAAGTTTTCAAAATATGATATTTTCCATATAAAACTCATAATTTTCCTATCTTTGTACGTTATATATAAAAATTAATTATGAGTTGTGCAAATTGCGGAACAGGCGGAGGAGGTTGTGGTGGATCCTGCAGCAGCAATGGGAAACTCCCGGTATTTGACTGGTTGTCAAATATGATGTTACCTCAGGGACAAAGCACTTTTGATTGTGTTGAAGTCCGATTTAAAAACGATAGAAAATCCTTTTTTAGAAACACAAATAATCTCTCTTTATATGTGGGTGATACCATCGCCGTAGAAGCTCAGAGCGGTCATGATATAGGAAATATTACAATGACCGGAGAACTGGTACGGATTCAAATGCGGAAAAAGAAAGTAAGAGAAGATTCAGAAGAAATTCGAAAGATTTATAGAAAAGCAAACGAAAAAGACATTGAAACCTGGCAGATTTCCCGTAAAAAAGAAGATACTGTTAAAAAAGAAGCCCGAAAACTCGCTTATAGTTTGGGATTGGAAATGAAAATCAGCGATGTAGAGTTTCAAGGAGACGGAACTAAAGCAATTTTTTATTATACAGCCGAAGGGCGAGTGGATTTCCGTGAGTTAATCAAATTATATGCATCAACTTTTGGTGTCCGAATTGAAATGAAGCAAATCGGATACCGACAAGAAGCAGCTAAAATCGGAGGAATCGGTTCATCCGGCAGAGAACTTTGCTGTTCCACCTGGTTAACAGATTTTCGTTCAGTTAATACGTCGGCTGCTCGTTATCAACAGCTTTCTATTAATCCTCAAAAATTAGCCGGACAATGTGGGAAACTGAAATGTTGTTTGAATTTTGAATTAGATTCTTATTTGGATGCTTTGGATGATTTTCCTCCTATGGAAAGTACTTTTGAAACTGAAAAAGGACAAGTTCATTGCATGAAAATTGATGTTTTCAAGCATGAAATGTGGTTTGCTTACAAAGAAGGAGGAATTACATGGTATAAGTTCACCGTTAATCAAGCTAAAGAACTGATAGCGTTAAGCAAAAAAGGAAAGAAAACAGCTTCTTTGGAAGATTTAGTTAAAGAACTTAGTGAAAATCTGCCAAAACGTGATTTTGTAGATGTCATTCAGGGGAATTCTTTGGAAAGATTTGAAAAAAAGAAAAAAAAGCCACGAAAGAAACAAAAACCAAACGCTTCGGATAAACCTCAAAAAGATAAAAAACCAGTACAAAATACAGCAACAAATAAATCGGAATCCCAAAAACCAAATTCCAATCGAAATAAAAATAAGAAATTTAAAAATAATAAAAAAAATCCTCCATCAGGAAAAAGTAATGAAAATCAATAGTTTAGTTTTTATATTAATTGTTTTCGTATTTTTTATTCAATGCGAACCTCCTCATTTTTATCAAGAACAAAAATCGGTAAAAAATGAGTGGAATAAAGACCTTGCTTTGAATTTCAGTTTTGAAATAAAAGATACACTTGGAAAGTATAATTTCTTTTTCCTGAGTCGGAACAACAATGAATATCCTTATAGTAATTTGTATTTATTTACGAAATTGACCACTCCGAAAGGTGAGATTTTTTCAGATACTTTACACTATTATTTAGCATTTCAAGACGGAGAATGGGTAGGAACCGGTGGAAACCTGAAAGAACTTTATTTATTGTATCGTGAAAACATCAGTTTAAAAGATACCGGAACGTATGAGTTTTCAGTTTGGCACGGTATGCGAGAAGAAAAATTGACAGGAATTGAAGATTTAAGTTTAATTGTGGATAAAATTGACTCAAATGGAAACACCAAATAAAGAAACCAAAAAAATAAAAAACCCGTCAAAGCATTTTCCAATAAAGAAAATGCTCTTCATCGTTTGGGGATTATTTTTACTTTTTATAGTAGGAGTTTATTTTGTTTTTTGGAGCGCAGCCAATGGAGCTTTGGGAGAAATGCCGGATGTTCAGGATTTAGAAAATCCGGATATTTATGTTTCCTCTGAAATTTATTCTTCCGATGGTGTGTTGTTGGACCGTTTTGAGACCGAAAAGAGAATTCCTGTTACGTATAATGATTTACCACCTTATTTGATTGACGCTCTTTTGGCACGAGAAGATATTCGTTTCAGAGAACATTCCGGAATTGATGCAAAAGGAACTATGCGGGCTCTATCCTCCGGAGGAAGTTCAGGAGGAGCAAGTACCATTACCCAACAATTAGCAAAACTTCTTTTTACAGTTAATCGTTCAAGCAATAAAACAGAAAGAGTTTTTCAGAAATTAAAAGAATGGGTAGTGGCG
>JAQVDG010000359.1 GCA_028698395.1 Weeksellaceae bacterium | reverse complement strand
AAATAAAAATAACATGAGACAAAATGCACCATATTATCAATTGGAAAAACTTCCACCTCTTAGAGAAAAAGTTGAAACCATTGAAATTCTTAGACAAACAAACAAGTCTACGGCTGCATTAGCTGAATTGAAAGGTATTGCAAAAACAATTCCTAACCAAGGAATGTTGATTAATGCAATAGTTTTACAAGAAGCAAAGGACAGTTCCGAAATTGAAAATATCATTACAACCCAAGATGAGCTTTATAAAGCATTGACTGTTAATAAGACTAATATTTCACCAGAGACTAAGGAAGTAGTAAATTATCGTAAAGCAATATTTCATGGATATAACATCGCTAAAAGTCAAGGATTTATAAGAGTGAATGACATTGTTAGTATTCAACAAGAATTGGTTGACAATACTGCTGGAATCATAAGCACTCCAGGAACTGTATTAAAAAATGATACAACTGGAGAAATAATATATACACCGCCACAGGACAAAGCAGAAATACTTGATTTACTGACAAATTTTATAACTCACTTTAACCAACAAGATGATTTGTCGCCATTGATAAACTTGGCAATATTACATTATCAGTTTGAAAGCATTCACCCTTTTTATGACGGAAATGGTAGAACTGGTCGGATTTTAAATATTTTGTATCTGATACTTAACGAATTGATTGATGTTCCAATTTTATATTTGAGTTCTTATATAATTGCCAATAAACCAGAATACTATCGACTGTTAAATCAGACTAATCGGAAAGGAAAATGGGAAGAATGGATAATGTTTATGCTTAAAGCGGTTGAAAGTACTTCAAAGGATACAATTACAAGAATTACAAATATCAAAGACCAGCTTGATTCTACAATACTAAAAGTTCAGGAAAAGGCACCAAAAGTATATAGAAAAGAATTGGTTGAGTTACTTTTTGAGCAGCCATATTCAAAAATTGAATTTGTGGTGAATAAATTGGGTGTAGAAAGAAAAGCAGCTTCTCGATATTTAAAAGAACTTGAAGATATCGGAGTTGTTGAATCTCAAAAAGTTGGTAGAGAGACTTTGTATATAAATAAAGAATTGATTGAAATACTGAAACAATAATGCACGAAAGCCTAACATATGGTATAGCGCATGCGGGATTCAGTGGTTTAAGCAAGTTTGTGCCTCGTAAAAATGTCAGTATAAATTGATAAGAAATAGCTTCGTAAACCCGCACGTCGCCATACCATTGACCGTTGGGCGTCATTTTAAAAAGACCGAGTATCAATGACAATTACAGACATTTTAAAATATTTAAAGAAAGAACAAGTAAACAGAAAACTACTTGAATACGGACTTTTTTCTGAAAAACTGACAACAATTTTTCAAAGTAAAGATTTTGGCAAGTGGATTAAAAAAGCAAAACCAAAATTATATTCTGACCGCTCTTTTTCAACTGTTTCATACCGCCTGACAAGAAACAATAACGCACCAAGAATAATTGATATTCCTCATCCTTTATCATATTACAGACTATGTGAACACATCAGATTAAATTGGAAAGAAATAATAGGTAAGATTGGTGAAATAGATGACTATGCTGAAACAAGTATGGTTATTCCAAAACCAAACAACTTAAATCATAGGCTTGTTTCAATGAAATCATACGACAAGAAAGATGACGAGAAGTTTCTAATCTTAGACAAGTCGTTTGGGAAAAAATATTTAGTTCAAATAGATATTGCAAACTGTTATCCAAGTATATACTCGCATTCTGTTCCTTGGGCTCTTGTTGGACATCAAGAAGCAAAGGACAATATGAATGATAAAACAAAATGGTATAACCAACTTGACTTTGCCATACGTTCAATGCAGCGTAATGAAACAATTGGTTTACCAATAGGACCTGACACTTCAAGTTTGCTATCTGAACTCATATTAACTCGGGTTGACAAGGAACTTGAAAATTATGATTACCTGCGTTTCATAGACGACTACAGATGCTATTGTAAATCACAAGAAGAAGCAGACGAATTTATCAGAAAAGCAAGTAGAGAGTTAGAGAAATACCATTTACGGCTTAATACCAAAAAGACAAAAATCACAGAGTTACCTATTCCTATTGATGAAGATTGGGTTAGACAACTTCGTCAATATTCATCAAAGTTTTTAAGAAAATCGAAATACAAGGAGAAGGACATAAATACAATCAGTGAATTTATTGACCTTTCTATAAAACTTACAAAAGAATTTCCAGGGGACTCGCCTATAAGATATGCGGTTAAAATTTTGTCAGGTAAAGAATTTGTGGACGATAAAATTTTTGGTTTTGTAATTATGTCTTTATCACGCCTTTGCTTTATTTATCCTTATTTTATTGACTTGTTTGACAATCTTCTCAATCGAAACGAGAAACACATTTCTGAGGACATTTTAGAAATTATTGAAAGTGAGATAAACAGCTTGACGAAAGAACATATAAAATATTCTCGCTCTGACGTTGCACTTTGGGGTTTGCATTTAGCAACAAAATACAAGTTTCAAATTGACGACTTTGAAAATTATTCTGACCAACTTCTTTCTGACAGAGATGCCTTACCTTCTCTTCTATGTTACTTTTATGCTAAGTCCAACAAACTGAAAACGACAAAAAAATATTTTGAATTTATTGAAACCATAAAGAAGGAAAAACTTGAAGATGAATGGTGGATTTACATTTATGAACTTTATTGTGAGAAAAACGGTAGACCAGAATTCAAGGCAATACAGTATAAAGACTTTTACGAACTAATGCGAAAAGCAAACGTAACATTCAGACAATGAAAGAAAAACGAACGCCCAACACGGGTTTTGCGTCAGGCGGGGTGACTTGCAAATTTGAAGTTTTGTCGCCCGCACAGCGTTCGCCTCGTGTTGACAGGACTTCGTCCCGCCAACCCGCCCGAACGCAAATCCCCAAAACGTTAGGCTGCATGTCGACAATTCCTGCTTGCATTTTTAAATAATAATACTTATCTTTGCCGTTAGTAACGCGAAACGTTAATGATAACTTCATTTGGATCAAAGGAGACTGAAAAGATTTGGAATGGTGAACGTGTTAGAAACATACCTCCAGAAATCCAAGTGATCGGCAGGAGAAAACTAAGAATGTTAAACAACTCTCTAAATCTTAACGATCTCAGAATTCCTCCTTCCAATAAACTTGAAAAGTTAAGTAGCAAAGTAAATAACCTCTATAGCATCCGAATAAACGACCAAT
>JAQVDG010000358.1 GCA_028698395.1 Weeksellaceae bacterium | reverse complement strand
GCAAACCATTCCGGAGCTTTTGCCAATGTAAATAAAAATGTATCGTCAAATTCAGACAAGAATATTTCACTGAATTCTATTGTTTCTTTTGAAAAACGGGTGGCCTTTCGGTAATCTGCCTGATACGTATCAAGGATTTCTTCAGTGCCGGGAGCGGTTAACAACCAATAAAACAATTCATTTTCTTTTTCTTCCTTTTCGCCCTCTGATGAACTGAAGTCAAATCGGATTGTAATTGTTTTTGCATGGATTGCATCTCCGATTTTCTTTGCCAACCAAATTCTGTTCAATAAAAGAAGTTCTTTTTCCGGATTTATTTCAAACTCAGTTACCCTGCCATTGTCGCTCCAAATCAGATAATTACGGTCAGAGAATGCAATTGGGTTTTTTGAGTTTTTTTCTTCAATTTTTTCTCCAAAACCTATGGTTAAAAATGGATAATCATCTACATTGGAAGATTGCGTATTGTTGAAATTAGCTCCTGAATCCCAACCGATTGCCGTCACTCGGTTTGAGTATAATTCGTTTTCATTTCCCTTCCGGATTGTGTCGCCTGCACTGTTTATATAATCAGCCCCCGGTGCCAAAGAAATCCCGTGTTTAAGTGCTAAATAGGTTTCCACTTTTCGCCTTTTTACTTTAGACAGAAACTTCGGATAATAAATAAGTTCTGCAACTTCTCCTTCAAACCCTTTTTCTCTCTCGGAAGACGCTTCCTGATGACTCTTTGTGGAATCCGACTTAATGAACTCCGTATAGCTTACAAGAAAAGGCTTTTCACTGATAAAACTTTTTATTTTTAATTCCTCTTTTGATTGGACTCTATCTGATTGTATGGATATTTTTCTGTCATTTACCGTAAAATCAGCAATCAATGAACGTTCTTGCGGAAAAGCCGGTTTTAAAACAATGAATACCGTGGCTTCTTCCGAATCCTGTTCATTTATAATTTTCTCGAATTTATATTGGTTGTCTATTTTTCTTACAACTCTAAAATTCAGTAACTTATCTGTTTCTTTAAATTTAAGGGTGTCCCGGCTTTCTTCCGAAGAAAACCAATAGTTGTATCCTTTTACTCCGCCGGGTACTTGCGCCACTCCATACGAAGAAAAAAATAAAACCAATAGAAGAGTTAAACTCAGGTTTTTCATTATCTAACTAATTTTATGTGAATTACAGAACTTAAATAAAATAAAAATTTATTCCCCGACCAAAATAAGACTAATTTATCTTTTAACAAAAAACTTTTACAATCATATTTATATGTTCCTCTTTTTTAGAATCTCTATAAAAAACATTCCTAATTTTAAATTATAAAAGAATGTAACTATCTTTAGCACTCTCTATTCAAAATTTAATAATTATGAAAAAGCCTCCAAAACTTTTACAGGAAATTGCTGCTCTTTTGAATAATTTTAGCTTACAAATCAGCAGACAGATTACTTTACCAAAACAAAAAGTCCATTGGTTGCACGGTTCAGATGTGAAAAGAATATTGAATATATCGGACAGCACCCTATGGCGTATGCGGAAGGATAATAAAATTCCCTATGTAAAAATAGGAAGAACCAACTTTTATCCCAAAGTCTTTTTTGATAAAATAGCATTCAAAGAAGCCATGAAAAATTATAATGGAAATTGGGACAAAGAAGGGCTTTTGCCCTGATTTCTATGTTCTCATTCTTTTGTCTTGATCCGATTGCGCGGATTTGCAATCCGTGCGTATTACAAGATATATGCGTTCTGATTCTTCTTTCTTTTGTCTTGATACAAAAGAAACAAAAAGTCAAGGCAATTTCTGAATGCTTTGGCGTGGATATTAATGTTATGTAAAATGTAAAATTGTATAATGTAAAATTGTATAATGTATAGTGTACAAAAAACTCTGATTGCGCGGATTTGCAATCCGTGCGTATTACAAGATATATACGTTCTGATTCTTCATTCTTTTGTCCAATCTTCAATTTTGATTTTATCTAATCTCTCAAAATGTTTTACATTTCGGGTAACTAATGTTAGGTCATTAAAAATCGCAGTAGCTCCAATTAATAAATCAAAGTCATCTACGATTTGTCCCCTTTTTCGAAGTCGCGATTTTTCTTTAGCATAAATATCAAGAGAAGGGAATATAGGAATAATGCCGAAAAGAGATTGAAATTTGACTAAATGCTTTCGGTTCTCTTCTTTTTTGTCGCTATTTTCAACTCCAAATTTCATTTCAGCAATTGACATTTCAGAAAGAAAACAGTTTTCAACACCAATTTTCTTGATTTTCTCATTTATATTAAACTGACCTTTGAGAAAATAAATACAGATGTTAGTATCAAGTAAATATTGATTCACAATTTGATTTCTTTTCGATTAAAATTTCTTGAATTTTCTATCTCTTTAATGATTTCATCAGCCGATTTTTGAGATTCCCAAGAGCCATAAAGCGAATCGAGCGAATCTTTAGTCTTCGCTTCTTTGGATTTAGATGTTCGAATGGAATTGGATAATCTTTCAATCAATTCTAATTTATTATTTTGACTTAGATTCTTTAGCATTGAATAATAAGTATCTACCAATCGTTTATTTATATCTATGGTGCTCATCTCTAATCAATTTAAAGTTTGTATATACAAAGCTACAGATTTTTCAATTCTGTGGAATTATTTTATGTGGAAGAAAATATATAGGATTGTTTAGTAATTCAAAAACCTTATATATTTCGTTTGTTTTTATTCCTAATCTTCTCAAAATTGCTGACTACTCGTAAATATACAAAATTTCATATAAACACCAAATTAATTTTATTAAATTGGTAGTAGCAATAAAATCCAATTGCGCGGATTTGCAGTCCGTGCGTATTACAAGATATATGTCTTCTGATTCTTCTTTCTTTTGTCTTGACACAAAAGAAACAAAAAGTCAAGGCAATTTCTGAATGCTTTGTCGTGGTTAATTAAATTCGGATTCAAAAAAACTTTTTTAGCCACGCCACCTCTTCATCGACCTGCTAATTCGCAGACGGTCGATTGCGTTAAGCATGAGAAATGCCGGGATTGGTTATCGGAATTTTATGAGGTTATAAATGTTTCCGATTGCGCGGATTTGTAATCCGTGCGTATTACAAGATATATGCGTTCTGATTCTTCTTTCTTTTGTCTTGACACAAAAGAAACAAAAAGTCAAGGCAATTTCTAAATGCTTTGGCGGGGATATTAATGTTATGTAAAATGTAAAAAATGTATAGTTTACAAAAACTATTGTCTTGTGC
>JAQVDG010000357.1 GCA_028698395.1 Weeksellaceae bacterium | reverse complement strand
AAGCTATTAAAGTAGGTAAGAAAACTCTACTTGCACAAATAATCAATACCGTACAAGAAGCTCAAGGCAGCAAAGCACCCGTTCAAAGATTAGTTGATAAAATTGCCCGGATTTTTGTACCGACAGTCATCGGCATAGCAATTCTGACATTTATAATATGGTACTTTTGGGGTGGTGACAATGGTGTGGTACAAGGTTTATTAGCTGCCGTAACCGTTTTGGTCATTGCTTGTCCATGTGCTTTGGGTCTGGCAACACCTACCGCTATTATGGTAGGTGTAGGCAAAGGAGCTGAAAACGGAATTTTGATTAAAGATGCTGAAAGTTTGGAATTAACCAAACAAGTCGATGCCATCATTTTAGACAAAACAGGAACTATTACACAAGGAAAACCCGAAGTAAGCGATGTAAAATGGCACAACAACGACGATAGTACAAAACCAATTTTAATCGAGATCGAAAAGCTATCGGAACATCCATTAGCAGATGCGGTTGTGAAATATTTTTCTACTTCCTCAACTAACTTTTCAAAAGTTTCAAACTTTGGAAAAGTTGAAGGAAAATTAGATAACTTCAACAGTATTACCGGAAAAGGTGCAAAAGCTGATTACGAAGGAACAACGTATTTCGTAGGGAATAAAAAGTTACTGATTGAAAATAACATCTCAATTCCCGAAGAATTGGAACAACAAGCAACCAAATGGACACAAGAAGCTAAAACCGTTATTTGGTTTTCAGACAATAAAAATGCGTTTTCGGTCTTAGCGATTACCGACCAAATCAAAATGACTTCAATAGCAGCTATTCAGGAAATAAAACAAATGGATATTGAACTTTATATGCTTACGGGCGATAATGAAGCAACTGCTAAAGCCATTGCCGAACAAACCGGTATTGAACATTATAAAGCTGAAGTTTTACCACAAGACAAAGCTGATTTTGTCAAGAAACTACAACAACAAGGCAAAACCGTAGCAATGGTTGGTGATGGAATCAACGACAGTACTGCTTTGGCAACGGCTGATGTGAGTATTGCAATGGGGAAAGGTTCGGACATTGCGATGGATGTAGCTAAAATGACCATTATTTCATCTGATTTGACTAAAATTCCGCAAGCAATAAAACTATCCAAACAAACTGTAACGACTATCAAACAAAATTTATTTTGGGCTTTTATCTATAACTTAATCGGAATTCCGATTGCAGCCGGGATTTTGTACCCTATCAACGGATTTTTACTTAATCCTATGATAGCCGGAGCTGCCATGGCATTAAGTTCAGTAAGTGTGGTGAGTAACAGTTTACGGTTGAAGTGGAAAAAATTGTGAAAGATGTTTTTAAAGTAGTTTTATCTTACATATCTAATTAAGAATTTTTCACATAACTTGAAACAGTTAATCTATATACTTCTAAAATTTTTCCAATCACTGAATATAATTTTCTTATTTTAATATCGGATAAAATTAAAAGCGTTGCTAAAATCTTAAATTTCAGCAACGCTATTTGTTGAATCTACTTTATCCTTATGGTTTCTTACATTCTGAATAATCAACGGAGAAATTATAATTTTTAGTATCTACTTTCTGAATATTGGAATTAGAGTTATGAGCAGGTTTATACGCTGCTCCTGTTCCCAAATCTACACCGATTCCAATAATCCCCCAAGAAAGGACACTTAAAATGAAATTTCCCGTTCTAAATGTTTTGTCAAATGTCTGAGTTTTTGGTGCACAACCTTCTTGTTTTACTTCAACACTCAATGGGCGGTTTCTGTTAAAAAGCCCCTCTGCATTGCCAACTCCTAATTTACTTCCATCAACATAGATTTCAGCATTTGGATGGTCTTTTACGGTAATATTACCTGCATATTTACTTCCTCCAAACATAACTCCACAACTACTAAAAAACATAGAGAATGCTATAATAACAGCAAAAAATAGTACTTTTTTCATGGTTTTTATTATTTTAGAATTTGAAAAAGTAAAAATCTCACAATAAATTTTCGTCACCAATCAAAAAAATGGTATTTTTACCAATCTTTTAATAAACAGGTTTTTATGTCATTTGGTAAGAAATTATTGGAACTTCGCAAGCAAAAAGGATTATCTCAAGAAGATTTAGCAGTAGATTTAAACGTTTCACAATCCTCTATTTCTAACTATGAGGCAGGACTTACTAATCCTGATATTAGCTTTTTAGAAAAAGCTTCACATTATTTTTCAGTTTCTATTCAAGAATTACTAACCGATGAAAAATTAGTGTTTTATAATCACCAAAATTCGGGTGGACAAAATGGTTGTTTATACGTAGTAAACAATCTTCCTGAAAAACTAATCGAACAATACGAAGAAACAATTCAATCTTTGAAAGAACAAATTGCTATTTTGAAATTATTAGTAGAAAAAAAGTAAACTATCTTAATTTCAATTCCAACTCATCCAATTGACTTTGGTCAATCGGTGCCGGTGCATCAATCATCACATCTCGTCCGGAGTTATTTTTCGGAAAAGCAATATAGTCACGAATGGTTTCGCTTCCGTCCAAAATGGAAACCAAACGGTCAAAGCCAAAAGCAATTCCACCGTGCGGTGGTGCTCCGTATTGGAAAGCATTCATCAGAAAACCAAATTGTTCCTGCGCTTGTTCGGGTGTAAATCCTAATAATTGAAACATTTGGGATTGTAACTCTTTGTTGTAAATCCGAATCGAACCGCCACCAATTTCATTTCCGTTTAAAACCAAATCATAAGCATTAGCACGAACTTCTCCCGGATTGGATTTCAATTTTTCAATATCTTCCGGTTTAGGTGAAGTAAATGGATGATGCATGGCGTGCCACCTTTCGGTTTCTTCATCCCATTCTAAAAGTGGAAAATCCACCACCCAAAGCGGAGCAAATTCGTTAAATTTTCTCAGATTCAAACGTTCTGCCAATTCCATTCTGAGTGCACTTAATTGTTTTCGCGTATCATTGGCATTTCCTGCCATGACAATCATTAAATCCCCTTTTTGGGCATTCATTCGTTCAGCAAAAGCAGTCAAATCTTCCTGTGAATAGAATTTATCGGCAGATGATTTAAAGGTTCCGTCTTCATTCACACGAACCCAAACAAATCCTTTAGCTCCAATTTGTGGTCGCTGCATACATTCTAATAATTTATCAATTTCCTTTCGACTGTATGAATTCAAAGTTGGAGCAGAAATTCCGACTACCAATTCCTCTTTATCAAGAATTTCAAAACCTTTTCCTTTTGCTAAA
>JAQVDG010000356.1 GCA_028698395.1 Weeksellaceae bacterium | reverse complement strand
TTATCGCCTTCAAATTTGGTATAATCGTATTTTCCGTCTTTATAAAATTCAGACGAAGCACAATCCAGAGCAATCATAATATCTTTTCCGAAGGTATATCCTGCATTTTCTACCGCTTGTCTTATAGAATCCAGAGCATCTTCTGTTCCGTTTAATGTAGGGGCAAAAGCTCCCTCATCTCCTACTGCCGTACTTAGGTTTCTGTCGTGCAAAACTTTTTTCAGGTTATGAAAAATCTCTGTTCCCATTTGCATTGCCTGAGTAAAATTCTTCGCTTTTACAGGCATAATCATAAACTCCTGAAAAGCAATCGGAGCATCGGAATGTGAACCTCCGTTGATAATATTCATCATCGGAACCGGAAGTGTATTGGCACTTACTCCTCCCACGTATCTGTAAAGCGGTAATCCGAGTTCGTTAGCAGCCGCTTTTGCCACAGCAAGAGAAACTCCCAAAATGGCATTAGCTCCCAGATTGGCTTTGTTCGGAGTTCCGTCCAAATCAATCATAATCCGGTCGATAAGATTTTGCTCAAAAACCGAAGTTCCTAAAAGGGCTTCCGCTATTTTAGTGTTTACATTTTCAACAGCTTTCAGTACGCCTTTTCCCATAAAAGCCTTTCCTCCGTCCCGAAGTTCAACCGCTTCGTAAGCTCCCGTTGAAGCTCCCGAAGGAACAGCCGCTCTGCCTAAAACACCGTTTTCTGTAATTACATCAACCTCAACAGTAGGATTTCCTCTTGAGTCTAATATTTGTCTTGCGTGAATTTTGATAATGATACTCATATTCTAATTGTTGTATTATTTGATTTTTCGTTAAAAATTGAGTGCAAATATATAAGTTTTTTGCCAATATGACTTTTGAATGTCTTAAAAAACAGGTAATTTACAACGGTTTAAAATCTGTTGAGGTAATCCTGTAACATAATTGTTGCCGAAACTTCGTCTAACAAAGCCTTATCCTGACGTTTTTTCTTTTTCAATCCGCTGTCTATAAGCGTTCTGGAAGCCATTTTTGATGTAAATCGTTCGTCTATTCTTTCGATTTTCAGAAATGGAAATTCTCTTGAAAAATCTGTTACGAATTTCTCTATCATTCCAGCACTTTCAGAGGGTGTTCCGTCCATCTGTTTGGGCTCTCCGACAATTGCGATTTCTACCTTTTCCTTAGAAAAATAATCCCTTAAAAAAGCAAATAATTTTTCGGTTTCAATTGTTTGCAATCCTGATGCAATAATCCGCATCGGGTCGGTAACAGCCAGCCCTGTTCGTTTTTTTCCGTAATCTATGGCTAAAATTCTTGACATTTATTCTGATTGAACAGATTTAAAATTACTGCAACTTTATTTCTTCGCAATCTGTTTTTAGTTTTCCGCTTGTAATAAGTTCGTTTAGTTCTTTCTCAAGGTCTGAAAACTTGTTTTTGTTACCACAATTACAAAGTTCTGTGAGCGGATTTTTGTCTAAAATACGATTGTACAGCTCTTGTAAGGTAGGCAAAGTTTGCAATTTTGCATATTCTTGGTACGTATATTCCAGAAATGCTACATTTTTACTTATCCCTTTATTATCCAACAAATAACCATTTTTTAAAGAAGTAGGAAGTAAAAAAGTATTCCCTACTTTTACATCTTTTGGGTCGGGGTACGATACAATTTGCGTTTTATCATCATTCAACAAAACAGGAATACGGTTGTTATAATCCTTTTTTGTTTTATAAACAAGCGTAGGCGGACTTGGCACAGCTCCCCCAAACGAAGTTTCATTCGTTGAGTTTTTTACATCTTCACTTGATTTGCACGAAACAAAAATTACAGAAAATAGTATGAACACTTTTATTTTCATTTATTTACAATAACTTTTTTGGTTGAAATTCCTTTTGAGGAATGTACTTGTACGAAATAAACCCCATTCGCCAAATTTTGTAGCGGAATTTGCATTAATGTTTCGTTTCCGACTTTTACAGTATTGATAACCTGCCCTTGTACATTGCTAATTTTTATTTTGCTTATTTCATTTGCAAAAGCAGAAAAGTCAATGTTTACGAAATCTTTAGCAGGGTTTGGATACAATTTAATTTTATTGGCAATATCAAAATCCTGAGTACCTAATGTTTGTTTACTTATTTCAATATCAAGCAGATATGTCCCTATAAAACCCTCAAAATACGGTGCAACGTGAAAAACAACATCACCGCCATTTGGAATAGTTATATCGTTTTCAGGCATTGTATCGTAAACATCTGACCAAGTTATTCCGTTATCTGTTGAGTATGAAAACAAAACATCAACCGTATAGGTATTTCCGTCATTGCTATCCCAAGAATCCTGAAGTTTTGCAGTAATAGTGTAATCATAACCCGAAGGCAATATTACTTTGTAAAAATCATTGTCGTTTCCGACGTGAATATTTGATGCTGTTGTTTTTACACTTGCTACATTGCCCGAAAATGACGGTGTAAATACATACGAATCTTCAAAAACATTGTTGCTTTCATACGGGTCAGGTTGATACGGTAATGCCTGAACGGTTACAAAAACAGGGTTTTGATGATAAGAACTTCCCACATAATACCAATTTGAAGAATCTTGTATCTGATAGGCAAGTACCAATAAATAAGTTCCGGGTTCAACGGAAATCGCTCCTGTAAAATCAATACCGTCTGCATAATGATAAGTCGGTGGTAAGCCACTATTTTCGGTCTGTATTTGTATATCTTGGGCTACACTGCCATCAAGGTTTGAAAGAAGCAAGCGGTAGCTTCCGTAAAAAGTATTACTCCCCGTATTGGTAACATCAACATTTATGGTTGCTGTTTCTCCTTGATAAAGTGTTTCATTATTTGTAGTAATCGTAAAGTCCGAATAGGTTTCGATGTCGGAAGAATAATAAATCATAAATTCATATAAATTATAATAATCTCCGTCTGCAACAATAGTCCATTCTTGTTCAGTGTTTTTATAAAATACGGCAACGTGATAAGTTCCGGGTACAAATAAGGTCGAACTCATATTTTCAAAAGTGAAAGAGTCGTAATATCCGCCTTGAAGAGTAGTGCTTTCAACTTCCATAAAATCTACAAAATTGTAGTTGCTGTCAAAAACCGCAGCACCCAATTCTCCAATAAAATCGCCCGTTCCCCAGTTTCCAATATCTACGGACAAACTGAAATTATTACCGAACCATATATATGATTCAGGCATATTTAAACTTGAAAATAACCGTAAATCGTAGTCTTGAGGAGTTGTTCCTCCATTTGCATGCTGATTTCCAATAACCGCCTGTTGAT
>JAQVDG010000355.1 GCA_028698395.1 Weeksellaceae bacterium | reverse complement strand
TAACGAAATTAAAGAATTGGTATCAAAAAATAAAATCAACGAAGCCATTGAACTTTGTGATGAGCAACAAGGCTCCGTTGGAAATGTGGTAAGAGAAGGTTTATCTACTTACAAAGCTTTGGCAAATGACACTACAATAGACAAAGAGCAAAAAATGTATGCTTTAAGTAAAGCATTAGAAGAAGCGACTACATTAGAAATGCCCGGTTTAGAAAAAAACACACACATCATTTCAACTATTGCAACAGTAGGTACCTTAATCGCTTTGATGGGAACGGTAATCGGGATGATTAAAGCTTTCTTCGCTTTAGGAGAAGGTGGAGGAACGCCGGATGCAGCAAAATTATCCGTAGGTATTGCAGAAGCTTTGATTAATACCGGTACAGGGATTGGAGCATCTGCCCTTGCAATTATCATCTATAATATGATTACCAATAAAATTGATGACATTACATTCAAAATTGATGAAGTTGGAATGAGCATTCAACAATCTTTTGCTGAACATCATTAATTCATTATTTTCACAAGAATCGGATAGTACCGGTTTGAACAGAGTAATAATGATTAATCAATAAAAAAATGAAAAATGGCAGATATTGGTGGTTCTAAAAATAAATCTAATATATTCATCGACATGACAGCGATGAGTGATATGGCGTGGCTATTGCTCACTTTCTTTATCCTCACCACTCAATTCAGAAAACCGGAAGTTGTACCTATTAAAACCCCAAGTTCTGTTTCTGAAACCAAAATTCAAGACGGTGGATTAATTCAGATTACAGTCAATAATGAAGGAAAATACTACTTCAGTATCATTGACGACAAAAACAAAAAGCCAATTTTAGAAAAAATGGCGAAAAAATACCGTATAGACCTTACGGAAAGAGAAATTGCTACTTTCTATAATATTTCAGAAGTAGCTGTTCCAATCGGAGCTTTAAAATCCTATTTGAATTTGAGCGAAACCGAAAGGCGTGAACAAATTCCGGGAGTTCCATTGGATAGTGCCAATCTTCAATTGATGGATTGGGTTGATTTTGCTTATGAAGTAGATTCTGATTTGAAATTAGCTATTAAAGGAGACGTGAAAACACAGTATCCCGGATTCAGAGATTTGATTAAGCAATTAGTGGAAAGAGACTATAACAGGTTTCAGTTAATTACAAGTTCGGAATCAAAACCTAAATAAACAAGCCATGGCGAATTTACAAAGAAGACTACGAAAAGAAAATAAAGTAAGAGCTAAAAAAGCTTCTACAAGAGTCGATATGACTCCTTTGGCTGACTTGGGATTCCTTCTGATTACGTTTTTTATGTTTACCACTACATTCAGTAAACCCAACGTAATGGGATTGAATATGCCTCCGAAAAACCCGGATATAATTAAACCGGATGATGCACCTCCAATTGACTTGACCAACTCAATTTCCATTATTTTAGGAGCTGAAAACAGAATATTTTGGCATCAAGAAGAAAAAGCCAGTTTAACTGCGGAAGATTTACACGAAACTTCTTACACCCGAGAAGGAATCAGAAAAGAAATCATAGATGCTAAGAAAAGAGCTAAGGTACCGGATAATTTCACCGTAATCATCAAACCTAACGATGATTCAACTTATGAAAATCTGGTAAACGTATTGGATGAAATGGAGATTACTGAATCTTCACGATATGGAATCGTTGACATTTCACCCAACGAAATAAGTGTGTACGAAGAAAAAAGCGGAATTAGTAACCAATAAAATCTAAAAGTCATGTCACAAGAAAAATACAACTCATTGGATGACATCGTATTCGAAAAAAGAAATAAAGAATACGGTGCGTATGACCTTAGAATGAAAGAAAACTCCGTCCTGTTGAAAGCTTTCTTAATCGGAATCACTTTCATTGGATTAATTACATTGGGGATTTTCTTTTACAATGTTGTCCTGAACAAAGGAGACAAAGAGAAAACCGCTGTTGATATTCAACTTATCGATATTGAAGAACCGGACGAAATCATTGAAGAAGAAGTAGAAGAAGAACCCGAGCCGGAACCAGAACCGGAACCCGAACCGGAAATTGCCGAAGTACGTGTAGTTGTTCCTGAACCAACAAAAGATGCAGTAAAAGAAGAACCTATTGTAAAAGTAGAAGAAATGGACAACAAATTAATTGGTTTGAAAAACGTAGAAGGAGAAGAAACAACTTCTACCAAAGGTCGTTCCGAACCAAAAGCTCCGGAAAATCCGGGAACCGGAACTAATCCGGCACCGAGTAACACAACCTATTCTGCACGCCAGGTAAAAGATATGGCAGTTTATCCGGGATGTGAAAAATTCAGTGGTAACAAAGCGCAACTTCAAAATTGTTTACGAACTAAACTAAATGACGAATTAAACAATCAATTACTTGATTTTCAAGACGTAATGAATAGTCGTGGAGAATCTATGGCTATTACCAAAATTCAGTTTGTAATCGACAAAGGGGGGAACATCATCAAAGTGCGAGCTTTAGATGGAGCCGGAGGATATATCAACGAGCAATTAGGAAAAGAAGCTGTAAAAGCAATGAACAATATCGCAAGAAGATTGTCTAACAGTAGAAAAAGTATCCAACCTGCTAAATTGGATGACGGAACTCCTGCCGATATGGCTTTTGAATTGCCTGTTCGTTTTGCACTTCAATAAAAATTTATAAAATTTATTAAAAACCGTTTTCATTAGGAAACGGTTTTTTTTATACCAAAAATTTTTACTACACATTAACCCTAAGGATTTTATTGATTCAACTAATTTTTCTCTACGAAAAAACAAAAAATTGAAAAGATTCAAACAAATTCATTAAAACAATCAATTTTTTTTCTAATTTTGATAAGGCTTTAATTAAGGATAATTTAGTATTTAATTATGCTTGATAAACAATAAAGCCTAAATTAACCGAAAGAGCTTACTAATTTTTTAAAATCACCAAACACAACTAATAAAATGAATATAGAAAAAACAGAAAACAACCCTCAATTAATTTTTGAAATAACAGGAAAAATAGATTCTTTGACAGCTCCGGAATTCGAGAAATATTTAACCGAAAACATTTCCTCTTTTCAAAAACAAATCATTTTGGACTGTACCCACTTGGATTATATCTCAAGTGCCGGTTTGCGTGTTTTACTCATCAATGCTAAAAAAGCCAATGAAGAAAACATGAAAATCTTATTGAAAAATATGAATGAAACCGTAAAAGAAATCATAGACATAACAGGGTTTACACCTTTGTTCAGTTTTGAAAACAAGTGAATTCAATTGTTCTA
>JAQVDG010000354.1 GCA_028698395.1 Weeksellaceae bacterium | reverse complement strand
TTTTTATATTGATAAACTCTTACAAATTCTTCTATTTCTTTATTAAATTTCTGTAAATGAGCATAAACCGTAGTATATCCATTGGGATGATCAATGTAAACAGCATTTCCATAACCCCGTGGCGAGACATTAATTCTGGAAATATAACCATCTCCAACAGCATACACCTTATAGCCTTCTTTTTGATTGGTTTTAATATCAATTCCGGTGTGGAAATGATTATTTCTCAATTCACCAAAATTTCCTGACAAATAATTCGTAATTCCCAAAGGGTTCCGAAAATCGGTTTTCGGATAAATTTTACCGGATTGTGAATAGCCAAAAAAACCGTTCAAAAGAAAAAAAATCAGCAAGAATTTAATGCTTAATTTATTCATAATAATGGAATATTTGGACAAAAATAAAAATTTAAATAAAAAAGACTGAAATTAAAAAACAAAGCGACTTTGAACTAAAATAAAAAATCACTTATATTTGCGATAAATAAGTTAGGACTAAAAGTTCTCTTATACGATGAATAAAAGTGAAATAAATTTTATAGAGCTTGAGAAAAATCTTTACCGATTGGTAGAGGCATATAAGAATTGTAAAAAAGAAAGAGATTTACTGCGAGAAGAAGTAACAGTATTGAACGGAAGTTTAAAGTCAACGCGGCAAGAAGCATTAGGTTTGAAAAATGAAAATGAACAGTTGAAAGTAGCTAATGCTTTGTTAGGAGATGAAGAACATCGCCGCCTGATGAAATTAAGAGTGAACAAACTTATAAAAGAACTGGATGTTTGTATTGCTCAGGTTAAAAACAAAAAAGGATGAGTAAATTAAAAATTAAAATTAACATCGCCGGAAGGCAATATCCTTTAACCGTAAGTGCTGAAGAAGAGGAAGCAGTGAGAAACGCCGGAAAAGAAATAAATACGATGATTCAGGATTTTGAAGAAAAATATGCAGTCACGGATAAGCAAGATGTAATTTCAATGATTGCTTTGCAAATAGCATCAAAGTACAATTTGCTAAAACATTCGGGTGCAGGATTAAATGAAGACATGAATCAAAAAATTGAAGAGCTTAGTCAATTCATTGAAAGAGAATTAGAAAAAAACAATTAATAAAACAGACGTTCAGCTGCTTAAATGCAGTAAAAATAGTTGTCCTACATTAGTTCTAACATTTTTGGTAAACTCAACACTAGTTTTGTTACCGGGCGAAAATCGTAGTGAAAGCGGACCGCAGCAACTTTGGTTGTTCAGTTTCTGACAGCGGGTACTTGAAATACGGAATAACCCAAAACCTGTTTTCAGGAGTTTACACAAAACAACTTTAACTAATGTAGGGCTTTTTTATGATTTAAAACCAAAATAAATGGAAACAACAAGTATAATTATTGGACTTATCGGACTTATAATTGGTGCGGCAGTAAGCTATTTCTTAGCAAAAAAATCAGTCGATAAGGAAAACCAAATTCTGATTGATGAAGCTAAACGAAAAGCAGATGACTTAATAAGTGAGGCAACAAAAGAAGGAGAAGCAATTAAAAAAGAGAAAATTTTTCAAGCAAAAGAAAAATTCTTAGAACTAAAATCAGCACATGAAAATTCAATTAACCAAAGAGATAAAAAAATCTCAGAAGCAGAATTACGATTAAAAGAAAGAGAAGACAAAATCAAAGCTGATTTCTCTGAAAATCAACGCCAAAAAGATTTAATAAAAAATGAAAAAGATGCGCTTCAGGCTCGACAAGAACGTTTAAATGCACGTCAAAAAGAAGTAGATACACTTCACAAAAAACAAGTTGAAGTCTTGGAAAAGGTATCAAATTACACCGCAGAAGAAGCTAAAGCAGAACTTTTGGAAACCTTAAAAGAAGAAGCCAAAACCAAAGCTCAGGCACACATTCAGGAAATCATGGAAGAAGCGGAATTAAATGCCAGAAACGAAGCAAAAAAGATTGTTATTCAAGCTATTCAGCGCATTGGAACTGAACAAGCAATAGAAAATGCAGTAACCGTATTTAATATTGAATCAGATGAAGTAAAAGGACGAATCATCGGCCGGGAAGGTCGAAATATTCGCGCAATTGAAGCCGCTACCGGAGTTGAAATCATTGTAGATGACACACCGGAAGCCATTATTCTTTCTTGTTTTGATCCGGTTCGTCGGGAAATTGCACGTTTATCTCTTCATAAATTAGTAACAGACGGACGGATTCATCCGGCAAGAATCGAAGAAGTGGTAGCCAAGACCACCAAACAAATTGAAGATGAAATTATTGAAGTTGGTAAAAAAACAATTTTAGATTTAGGAATTCATGGATTACATAAAGATTTAGTTAAAATTGTAGGTCGAATGAAATATCGTTCTTCTTATGGGCAAAATTTATTACATCATTCCCGTGAAGTCGCTCGTTTAGCCGGAACTTTAGCTTCTGAATTAGGATTAAATCCCAAATTAGCAAAACGTGCCGGATTACTTCATGACATAGGAAAAGTTCCGGAACAAGAATCTGAACTGCCTCACGCAATTTTAGGAATGCAATGGGCAGAACGTTACGGTGAACATCCGGAAGTCGTTAATGCCATCGGTGCACATCATGATGAAATTGAAATGACTTCACTTTTATCGCCTATTATTCAAGTGGCAGATGCAATCAGCGGAGCTCGTCCCGGAGCAAGAAGGCAAGTCATGGAATCGTATATTCAACGTTTGAAGGATTTAGAAACAACCGCCTTGAGTTTCGACGGAGTAGAAAAAGCATTTGCAATTCAAGCCGGTCGAGAGCTACGAGTTGTAGTGGAAAGTGATAAAATTAATGATGAAAAAGCAGCCGAATTGTCTTATCTGATTACAGATAAAATTCAAAATGAGCTGACCTATCCGGGACAAGTACGGGTTACTGTGATTCGTGAAACACGAGCAGTCAATATTGCAAGATAATTCATTGTTTATAATTCTATTTTTTAAAAAGCTTTGTCTCAGGCAAAGCTTTTTTATTTATCCGTTTTGAATTGGCAGATAAATTTTCTGAATAAGTTCCTGATATTCCTTTTGAGGATTACTGTATGCTGTTATTCCACCACCACTTTTGAAGTACAATTGTCCATTTTGTTTTTCAATAAATCGAATAGCCACCGCAGAATCTAATTTTTCACCATCAAATAATCCAAAAACACCGGTATAATAGCCACGCGGAATTCCTTCTACCGACTGTATGATTTCAAGTGTTTTCTTTTTAGGCGCACCGCTGATGGAACCTGCCGGAAGTAATTTCAGCAAATTCTGACCAAAATCCGATG
>JAQVDG010000019.1 GCA_028698395.1 Weeksellaceae bacterium | reverse complement strand
GGCAAGCAGGATCTGCCGGAGAAAGCCGTCGCCGCCGGGCTGCGCGGACCCTTCCTGCACGGCCCCTACGCCGACCCGCTCACGGAGGCGCTGGGACCGACGACGTCGCGTTTACATAATCTTTCATATAATAAAATTCCGAAAAAGGAATTCGATTCTCAGATTCAAAACTTGCTAAATACTCGTTTGTACTTTGCAAATCTTGAATTAATTTCTCTTTATCCTCATAAGGTTTCAGCTCTGACAAAACCTTTGCAGTTCGTTCTGTAAAAGAAAAATCGGAAATAAGTTGAAGTATTTTCGGAAATTCTAAATCGTTTAATGTTTGTTGAGATACCTGCATTGGTGCAAAAATAATCTATATTTGGGAATCCGAATTGAAAATTAATGAATCTGAAAATAGAAAACTCCTGGAAAAAAGTCTTGGAAGATGAATTTGAGAAAAATTACTTCAAAAATCTAATGGAATTTTTAAATTCAGAATATGAAAACCATACAGTTTATCCACCTAAACATCAACTATTCAATGCCTTTCATTTCACTCCTTTTGAAGAAGTAAAAGTTGTGATTTTAGGACAAGATCCGTATCACGGTGCCGGACAAGCCAATGGACTTTCTTTTTCGGTTTCGGATGGAGTTCCGATTCCACCCAGTTTAAAAAATATTTTTAAAGAATTACATTCCGATTTGCATCTTCCGATTCCATTTAGTGGGAATTTGGAAAATTGGGCAAAACAAGGTGTTTTTTTATTAAACGCAACACTAAGTGTTCAGAGTGGAAAACCCGCTTCACACCAAAAAAAAGGTTGGGAAATTTTCACCGATACTGTTATTCAAAAATTAGCCAATAAAAACGAAAATTTAGTTTTTATTTTATGGGGAAATCCAGCTCATAAAAAAGTAGAATTCATTGATTCTTCTCGACATTTCATTATTCAAACGGCTCATCCATCACCTTTGTCGGCTTATCGAGGGTTTTTTGGAAGTAAGGTTTTTTCCAAGACCAATCAATTTCTAAAATCTGTTGGAAAACCAGAAATTAATTGGATAGTTTCATCTTCCAATACTCTATTTTAATACGAATCATGGCACTTTAATTGCTATGAAAATCCCATTAAATTTTAATTAACACCTTATTTATTTTAATATTTTATTATGATATTTCATCCAAGAACGTTCATTTTCACTATTCTAAGCCTATTTTTATTTCAATTTTCTTACTCTCAAAATACTATTCAAATTACCGGAATTGCTGTAGATGACATTGTAAAAATGCCGGTGGAAGCTGCTACAGTTTATTTGACGCTCAAAAAAGATTCATCAGTTGTGGAATATTCACTGACGAATTCGGAAGGAAAGTTTAAATTAGACCTTAAAAAAATTAATGAGCCGGTTATTTTTAGTATTTCGGATGAATTAGCGGGTGAATTTCAGCAAGAATTTCCTGATTTAACTGAATCGATTGATTTAGGAAAAATTCAACTGAAACCTTTGATTAGTTTGGAGGGGATTACCATTACAGCTGCGCCAATCCGAATTAAAAATGACACATTGGAATTCAATGCTTCTTCGTTTAAAGTACGTCCGGACGCGAATGTGGAAACTTTATTGAAACAACTGCCGGGTGTGGACATTGATGAAGATGGAAAAATTACTGTAAACGGAAAAGAAGTAAATCAAATTTTGGTCAACGGAAAGCCTTTTTTTGATAAAGACGGGAAAATCGCTTTACAAAATCTGCCGGCTGAAATCATCAATAAAGTACAGGTAACCGATACTAAAACCAAAAAAGAAGAATTAGCCAAAGAAAAAGCAAGTTCAAATAATGCTACTATTAATTTGACCATAGACGAGGAAAAAAACAAAGGGATTATGCTCAAAGCTATGGCGGGTTATGGAACAGAAGATCGATATGAATCCAGTTTAATGCTGAATTATTTTAAAGGAAAATCGAGAATAAGTGTTTTGGGTTCTTCCAACAACATCAATTCGGTTGGTTTTTCGATGAATGAAATTTTTGACAATATGGGAGGAGGCCGAAACAGTTCAATGTGGAGTAACAATAGTGGAGGTTTCGGCATAAATGGAATTCGATTTGGAGGTGGAAACGGAATTACTCAATCCTACTTAGGTGGGTTGAATTATTCAGATTCATTTGGAAAAGATTTGGATTTTAGTGGAAGTTATTTTTTCACAAAAACTGATACAAAAAACAATAATTTCAGCCGAATCGAGAATCTTCTTCCTAATAAAACTTTCATCACTGAATCACGTTCACAAACAGAATCACAAAACGATAGTCATAACCTGAGTTTTAGTTTTGAAGTGAAAATCGACTCAACAAGCAGCGTTTGGATTGAACCAAAATACCGTTACAATCAATCTAAAACTTCTTCGATTTTTGACAAATTTACAGTAAATGAAAACGATGATTTACTCAATGAAAGTAATGGAAATTCATTGACAGAAACCAGTTCGCATGAATTTTCAAACGACATCAGTTATTTTAAATCTTTCAAAAATAAAACACAACTGAGTTTTAATTTTTCTAACTCCAACAAACGTTATATTTCCAATAAAACCGACATTTCAAATACTTATTTTTATCAATCGGATGAGGAAGATGATTTGAGAAATCAGTTCACAAGATACAAAACCTATGAAGATAATTTTACGGTTGATGCTTCGTATCAATTTAAATTATCAGATTCTTTGAAAATTGGGATTGGTGCAGATTATTCTATAAAAAATTTAAAAAATATCAAAAACACTTGGGATTACGACTTAATGACTCAAGATTATACATGGGAAAATGATTTGTTTTCATCTGAAATTAATTCAGATTTTTACAAAATAAATCCTCATTTGATGATGAATTTACAAAAGAAAAAAATCTATTTCCGATTAGCCGCCGGAGCTCAATTTTTAAACCAAATCAACAAAGGATTTTATTTGGACACCGATTATCGACTGAATCGAAATGAAGTTGCTCCTTCGGTTTCCTTTTACACAAGCTACAAATTCAGTGAAAGAGGTTCATTTTACATTAATTATTCCTACAAAGTTGAGTTTGCTTCGGCACAGCAATTACTACCTATTGAAGATTTATCCAATCCTTTATTTATCCGAACCGGAAATCCTGATTTAAAAACAGTAAAAGGTCATTCCGTTTATTTGGGCATGAATAATTTTAATTATCAAACAAGAAGTGGCTATAATATTTATGCCGGAGCCAGCTACGAAAACGGTGCAGTAGTAGATTATCGGATTGTGGATAATAATTTTAAAACAACGGCAACTTATGAAAATGTGAACGGAAATTATATGATTTGGACCGGAATCAATCTGAATAAATCTTTTACCAAAGAAAATCATAAATTCCGATTAGGTGGAGGTTTAAGCGGAAATCACAGTTTTAGACAAGGTTTTATCGATGGAATAAAATACGAATCCAGAAGTTATTACCTTCGCACAAGAGTTAATTTTAATTGGGAATGGAGCAAAATACTGATTATTAATCCAAGCTACTCTTTGGCCTATCAACTTTCAGATTACACCAATTATCGAATCAATCAAAGTGATAATGTTGAACATACTTTTAAAATAGAAACCACCAATTATTGGCCGAAAAATTTCGTTTTTGGCAATGATTTCAGTTATACCTACAATTCCAATATTTCCGATGGATTCAAAAAAGATTTTTTCTTGTGGAACACCAGTTTAGCTTATAATTTCTGGCAAGATAAATTAACTTTTAAAGTAAAAGTGTACGATATTTTAGGTCAAAATACCGGTTCTCAAAGATATATTTCTGAAAATACAATTTCTGACAGTCAAAATGATGTGTTAAAACGTTACGTCATGTTTTCTTTAGGATTTAAATTAGACCAATTTGGTGGAAGAAAAAAAGGAGGAAGAAGAGTTATGATTTTGGATTAAAAATCCATTAAATTTATCCCATGAAAAAAAAACGCTGTACTTGGGTAGGAAATGATGAAATTTACATTCATTATCATGATAAAGAGTGGGGCGTTCCGGTAAAAGATGACCAAAAGCTATTTGAATTCCTTATTTTAGAAGGATTTCAAGCCGGATTAAGTTGGATTATCATTTTGAAAAAAAGAGAAAACTTCCGAAAAGCATTTAGCGATTTTGATTATAAAAAAATCGCTTTGTACAATGAAGTCAAAATTCAATCGTTATTAAAAGATGAAGGAATCATTCGAAATCAGTTAAAAATAAAAGCAAGCATAAGTAATTCAATTGCTTTTATGAAAATTCAGGATGAATTTGGCTCATTTGCAAACTATATCTGGGGATTTACCGAAGGAAAAAGCATAATAGGAAATTGGGAAAACACAAAAGAAATTCCTGCCACTTCGGATTTATCGGATAAAATCAGCAAAGATTTAAAGAAAAGAGGATTCAAATTTGTGGGAAGTACCATCATTTATTCCTTTTTACAAGCCGTTGGAATTCTAAATGATCATACCAAAGAATGTTTTCTGCATCAAAAAACGTAATATATTCGTAAGATTTCATACTTTTATCGACAAATTAAGATTCTAAAATTCAAATTTATATGAAAAGAGTAGGTTTATTCGCTAAAATCGGGCTTTTATGCTTA
Source organism: Weeksellaceae bacterium (assembly GCA_028698395.1). Next base: position 9,694 of record JAQVDG010000019.1, on the reverse strand, counting down.
ATCGTTACAGGTTTTTATCAATGTACAAACGATGAAGAATTGTTTGGTGGTTTCATTATCGAAAAAGATTTTGAAAACCTGCAAGAAGTCCATGATTCCTTGGTAGTTTATGATACCGTTCAATTGGTGCTGACCGACCCAAGTGTTCTCAACACTTTGACGGCTCCAAAAGGAACTCAATTTATTTTTCCTGAAAATTCCTGTACGTTGGAAGATGGTGGAGTACCCATCCCTCCGTATTCTTTCCAAGTAGTAGAGGTTTATAAAAGAGGTGATATGATTCGTCATAATGCACAAACTTTCACAGCTGATGTTCCTTTGGTTTCGGGTGGATTCTTCTGGATTGTTGGAAAAGATGCTAACGGAGCAGCTATAAAATTTACAGGAGTAAGTGCCGTTTTACCTTATAAAACAGATGCAGGTGGATATGAAGATTCAACTGAACACTTTGTCAATACAACACAGACTACACCTTCCGGAAATGTTTTATCCTGGTTACTTGGTACATCTAACACCGATTTTGACCCGAATGAAGGAGTCAATGGCGCATTTACTATTGATGAAATTAAAAAAGGATGGAATCACGTAGCAGCTCCATTTAATTTAGCTCCGTCTGAAGCTACTCAATTTAGAGTTAATATTCAGAATTTTGGTGATTTAACTAATGCTCAAGTTTTCTTTACTTTAGAAGATTTCACCATTGTTCAGGCTTTGTCAAGTGTTGAAGCAGGTTCTTTAAAAACTTTTGCCGGAAGTGTTCCTATTAATGCTACCGGAAAAATTATTGCCATTGCTCTGTCTGAAGGAGACTTGTTGTTCGCTTCACAAAGTATTGCCGTTACAGAAGATGCTGAATATGTTTTAGAAGTTTTTCCGGGAGATTTAACAGAATTAAACAACCTTTTGGGTACTTTTAATTAATATTTTACTCATAAAATATACCTTTAAATAGGTAAAATAGTTCCCTGATACAAAATATAGGTGTCAGGGAACTATTTTTTTAATTTGTATTTTGATGATAAACCGTAAACTTCACAAATCAATTCTAAAATTACACAACACTACAAAGTAGTATTTTATTGAAATTTGCTACTTTAAATAATCAATTAAATTTTAAAATCAATGGAAACTAAAGAATTTCAATTTAAAACAAATCTTAATTGTGGAGGCTGTGTATCAAAAATTCAGTCAGATTTAGATAATGCAAAAGGTATCCACCATTGGAATGTAGATACAGAAAACAGCAATAAAATCCTTACGGTAAGTTCTAAAGGAATTACGGAAGATGAGGTAATTACCATCATCAAAAGTAAAGGCTTTAAAGCAGAGTCAATCGCATGATTTTTTATAAAAAGTGTTCTGCTACTTTTTCTGAAATACCTGTTGTGGAGTAGCCTCCGTCATGAAATAAATTCTGCATAGTAACTTTTCGGGTTAAATCAGAAAACATCATAACGATATAATTGGCACAATCATCCGCAGTTGCATTTCCAAGAGGTGACATTTCATCGGCAAATTTCAGAAATCCACTGAATCCTTTCACTCCTTGTCCGGCAGTAGTTGCCGTTGGGGATTGAGAAATGGTATTCACCCGAACATTTTTTTCTTTTCCCCAAAAATAACCAAAACTCCGGGCAATGGATTCCAAATAAGCTTTATTGTCTGCCATATCATTGTAATCCAAAAAACTTCTTTGTGCTGCAATGTAAGATAAAGCCAAAATACTTCCCCACTCGTTCATTGCATCTTTTTCCCAAGCAGTTTTCATCACTTTGTGAAAAGAAACGGAAGAAATATCCCAACCTTTGTTTAAATATTCATAATTCATTTCAGTATAGTGAATTCCTTTTCTTACATTCACACTCATTCCAATAGAATGCAGAACAAAATCCAATTTTCCGAATTTTTCTACAGCTCTGTCAAACAAATTAGAAAGATCTTCCATTGAAGTTGCATCAGCTCCTATTACTTCTGAGCCTGTTTTTTCTGCCAATTGATTTAATTGCCCCATTCTTAAAGCAACCGGAGCATTACTTAAAATAAACTCTGCTCCTTCTTCATGGCATCTTTCTGCGGTTTTCCATGCAATTGAATTTTCATCCAAAGCACCAAAAATAATTCCTTTCTTTCCTTTTAATAATCCGTATGACATAATGCTTATTTTTAAATTTAAACCAAAAATACATTTTTTATTGATTGTTTGATTTATAAAAACTTTGTTTTTCTATTTTATTCAAAAAAAATTAACTTATCTCCGTTTTTTCCATTCTTCATTCAACAAATTTTCTACTTCTTTTGGTGAAATAGAAAGTGATTTTAGATTGATAAACAAAGGGGTTTGATACAGATTTTGATAATTTTGGGCAGCTTTTATCAAAACCGGACTTTGTAAACGTTCTAAATATTTTTCATTTTGTCTGACTTCTATAAAAATCATTGGCATTCCTTTTAATGTATAAGATTTAAAAGTGATAATATCGCTCCATTCAATCCAGCCAAAACGAAAAACAGAAGAAGTATCCAAAATTCCTTGTTCTGTAATGTAAATTCCCAATTGTGTGTTTAAATATTTTCGCCAATTGTAAAGTGAGACAATTCCAAAAAACAAAATTCCGAATATACCCAAAATCAAAATTAGTACTTTACTCCGAATGGTTTCTGATAAAAACCAACTCGGAAAAAAAGCAAACAGAAAGCTCAATATCAAACAAAAAGAAGCCATTATTCCAATTTTTAAAAATCGTTTCTTATCAAGACTTATGTGAATTTCTTTCATTATTCAATTTGTTTTATCTAAGAATTAAAAACCTGCTAAACTTTTAAAATTCAGCAGGTTTTCTTTATTTATTTAAAAATTTCAAAAATTATATTTTATAATTCCAATGCTTTTCTCGGATTTCCGTCCATCAATAAATTTACCGGATCTTCCAAACCTTCTTTTACCGCTACTAAAAATCCAACAGATTCACGTCCGTCAATGATTCGGTGGTCATACGAAAGTGCAATGTACATCATCGGGTGAATTTCAACCTGGCCATTTACGGCAATCGGGCGTTCAATGATGTTGTGCATTCCCAAAATTCCGGATTGTGGCGGGTTGATAATCGGTGTACTCAACATAGAACCAAATACGCCTCCATTGGAAATGGTAAAAGTTCCTCCTGTCATTTCATCCACGGTAATTTGACCATCACGAGCACGCAATGCCAATCGTTTTATTTCGGCTTCTACTCCTCTGAAAGTCAAAGTTTCTGCATTTCTCATTACCGGAACCATTAAACCTTTTGGACCGGAAACAGCAATAGAAATATCGCAGAAATCATAGGAGATTTTATAATCGCCATCAATCATTGAATTTACATCAGGATACAGTTGCAATGCTCGTACAACTGCTTTGGTAAAGAATGACATAAAACCAAGACCTACACCATGTTTGTCTTTGAATTCTTCTTTAAATTCTGCTCTTAATTTGTTGATTGGAGACATTGTTGCTTCATTGAAAGTAGTCAACATAGCTGTTTCATTTTTTGCAGCTACTAATCGTTCTGCTACTTTTCTACGAAGCATAGAAAGTTTAGTCCGCTCTGAACTTCGGTTTCCTCCGGTTGGTGTTCCCATAGAAGCAACTTGTACACTACTTGCATCTTCTTTGGTAATTCTTCCGTCTCTTCCACTTCCTTTTACATCATTTGGTGAAATACCTTTTTCATCCAGAATCTTTTTAGCAGCCGGAGAAGGTGTTCCACTTGCGTAAGTCGTTTTTACTTCTTCTTTTTTAGGCGTTTCTACTTTTGGCGTTTCTTCTTTTTTAGTTTCTGCCGGTGTAGCAACTCCTCCTTCCGGTTTTGCTGCCGAAGTATCGATTAAACAAACTACTTCTCCAACAGCTATTACATCACCTTCTTCTGCTTTTAATGTTATAATCCCACTTTCTTCAGCGGGCAATTCAAGGGTTGCTTTGTCGGAATCGACTTCTGCAATTGCTTGGTCTTTTTCTACATAATCACCATCTTGCACTAACCAAGTAGCAATTTCAACTTCGGTGATGGATTCTCCCGGTGAGGGAACTTTCATTTCTAATACCATATCTATTAGTATTTTATTTATTCAAAAACTTTATTAATTGTGTTATTATGTTTGATTTCTGCTGCTTTATGAGAACCCGATGCCGGAGCAGCACTTTCCGGTGGCGATACCAACTCAAAAGGAACTTCTCTTAATTTTCGCAACAAATATGTCCAAGCTCCCATATTTTCAGGTTCTTCCTGTGCCCAAATCAATTGCTTTCTATTGGAATACTTATCCAATATTTGATTGATTTTTTCTTTATCCAAAGGATATAATTGTTCTAAACGAATTAATGCTACGTTTTCTGCTTGTAATTCTTCTTTTTTATTCAATAAATCATAATAGAATTTCCCTTGGCAGAAAACTACTTTTTCTACTTTATCAACTTGTGCTTCAGCATCATCAATAAGGGTTTGAAAAGAACCTTCAGTTAGTTCCTCAACTGTTGAAACCGCTAAAGGATGGCGTAACAAACTTTTGGGTGTAAATACGATTAATGGTTTTCTGTATGAGGTTTTCACTTGCCTTCTTAATACATGGAAAAAGTTTGCCGGAGATGTACAGTTTACTACAAACATATTGGATTGTGCACATAATTGTAAAAATCGCTCCATTCTTGCTGACGAGTGTTCTGCTCCTTGTCCTTCATAACCATGAGGAAGTAGCATAACCAATCCGTTTTGAATTTTCCATTTGTCTTCTGCTGCCGAAATGTATTGGTCGATAATAATTTGACCTCCATTCGCAAAGTCTCCAAATTGAGCTTCCCAAATAGTTAATCCGTGAGCAGCTGCCATAGCATAACCATAATCGTAGCCTAAAACAGCATATTCTGACAATAAAGAATTGTAAACGGTGTAAGCTGCCTGATTTTTGGAAATATGATTCAATAAAATTATTTCTTCTTCTGTGTCTTCTGTTTTGATGACAGCGTGCCGGTGAGAGAAAGTTCCTCTTTCTACATCTTCACCTGACAAACGAACCGGATGGCCTTCTTCCACAATAGAACCATAAGCCAACAATTCGCCCATCGCCCAATCTAATTTATTGTCAGCAACCATTTGTTTGCGTTGGTCTAATAATCGCTGAATTTTCCGCATCACTTTTTTACCTTCCGGAACTGTCGTAATTACATCTGAAATTTCTACTAATTTTTCTTTTGGATAAGCTGTATTTACCGGTTCTAACATTTCAGCTTCTTTTACAATACTGAAATCTTTCCATTCATCCGGCATAAAAGGTTCTAATGTATTTTTTTCAATTTCTTTAGAAGCATCGAAATTTTCTTCCAATAATTGTTTGAATTCTTTTTCTTTTTCAGCCAAAATATCATCTCCGATTACACCTTCCTTTATCAAGTGTTGTCGATAAATTTCTCTCGGATTCGGATGTTTTGAAATTAAACTATATAATTTAGGCTGAGTAAAACGAGGTTCATCGCCTTCATTGTGTCCATATTTTCTATAACCTAATAAATCAATGAAAACATCTTGTCCAAATCGCATTCTGTAATCAGCTGCAAAATGAAGTGCATGAACTACGGCTTCAGCATCATCGGAATTGACGTGCATAACAGGCGATAAAGTTACTTTTGCAATATCGGTACAATACGTACTGGAACGTGCATCCAAATAATTGGTAGTAAATCCGATTTGATTATTGGTTACAATATGGATGGTTCCTCCGGTTTTATACCCGTCTAAATTCATCATTTGAATCACTTCATACACAATTCCCTGTGCTGCAATGGCTGCATCTCCGTGAATTAATATAGGCAAAATTCGGCTATAATCTCCTTCATAATCCAAATCTCCTTTTGCTCTTGCGATTCCTTCTACAATAGAATCTACTGCTTCTAAATGGGATGGATTTGGAGCTAAATTTAATTTTATTTTTTTGCCGGAATGGGTTTGGGTATAGCTTGTGGAACCTAAATGATATTTCACGTCACCGGAAAAAATATCTTCTGAGAATTCTTTTCCTTCAAATTCACTAAAAATCTGAGAATATGATTTTCTCATGACATTTGCCAAAACATTTAACCGTCCGCGATGTGCCATTCCGATTACTACTTCTTCTACTCCGGCTTCGGCCGCACGATTGATAACCGCATCCAATGCCGGAATTAAGGATTCGTTTCCTTCTAATGAAAATCGTTTTTGTCCAACGAATTTAGTATGAAGGAAATTTTCAAAAGCTACGGCTTCATTTAATTTTAATAAAATTCTTTCTTTTTCCTGAATACTTAATTTTGGACGATTTAAATTGGTATTCAGCCAATTCTGAATCCATTTGTTTTTTTCCGGATCTAAAATGTGCATGTATTCGACTCCAATGGATTCGCAATACATATTTTTTAAATAAGCAATTATATTCCGAAGTGAAGTTGCAGTACGAATTCCGATTATGCTTCCTGCATCAAAAGTTTCATCTAAATCACTTTCTGTCAAACCAAAATTATTTAAATCCAAGGTTGGGTAATGTTGTCTTCTTTCCCGAATCGGATTGGTTTTGGTGAATAAATGTCCGCGTGAACGATAGGCATCAATTAAATTGATTACTTTAAATTCTTTTTGAATTTTTTCCGGAATTTCATAATTTATTTCTTCTGTTGCTCTTTCTTCTGTTAAAGAATGACCGTTATAAGAAGTCGTCGCAAAATCAAATCCTTGAAAAAAAGCTCTCCAGCTTGGTTCTACACTGTCTGGATAGTGTTTATATTGCTCATACAATTCAGCGATATATTCTGAATGTAAGGCGTTTAAGAATGAAAATTTTTCCATTTTGTTTTGTCTCTTATGAGAATTAGTCAGCAAATTTAGGGCTTTTGCTAATCTAAAAAAAATTATAAAACCACTTAAAAAGTGGCTTTATTTTTAACTTTTATTACATTATTCGCTCTAAAATTTCAATTACATTTTCTAAATCTTCTCTTTTTACATTCAAATGAGGTCGGAAACGAATAGAACGGTCTCCGCAAGATAATAAAATCAATTTGTTTTCAAATGCTTTACTAACCAAAGCATCTCTTTCTGCGGTTGTCGGTAAGTCGAATGCGATAAATAATCCCATTCCTCTAACATTGGAAACAGTAGAAAATTGAGTTTGTAATCTTTCTAATTCTGATTTTAAATAATCTCCTTGTATTCTTACGTTTTCGATTAAATTTTCTTGTTCAATTACTTCCAAAATTAATTTGAAACGTATCATATCAATGTAATTTCCTCCAAAAGTGGAATTAATCCGACTGGATTCTTTGAAAACATTTTGAGGAACTTCGTCTAATTTTTCTTTATTTGCCAAGATTCCACAAACTTGTGTTTTCTTTCCAAATGCAATGATATCCGGAATTATATCGTAATTCTGATAAGCCCACATTTTTCCGGTAATTCCCATTCCGGTTTGTACTTCATCCAAAATATAAAGAATTTCATTTTCGTCACAAATTCGACGTAATTCTTTGTGGAATTCATTTCGGAAGAAATTATCTCCTCCTTCTGCTTGAATGGTTTCTACAATAATACAGGCTACTTCATTCGGATTATCAGTCAAAGCTTTATTAATTTGTTCCAAAGCTATTTTTTCTAATTCGATGGTTTTGGCTTTATTTTCTTCATTAAATGGAAAAAACATTTTTGGGTTTTCAATTCTTGGCCAATCAAACTTTGGAAAATACATATATTTTCTCGGATCGGAAGTATTAGTCAAACTCAATGTATAACCTGAACGACCATGAAAAGCTTGTTTAAAATGAATTACTTTTCCGGCTTCTTTTTCAATTCCATTTGCTGAATTTTTTCTTGTTTTCCAGTCAAATGCAGCTTTTAATGCATTTTCAACACCTAAAGCTCCTCCTGAAACAAAAAACGTATATTGTAATTCTTTTGGAATAGCAACACGCTCAAAAGTATCGACAAAGTCAGCATATTGTTCTGTGTAAATATCGGAAACAGTAGGTTTGTTCACCGCCATTTTTCCTAAAAATTCTAAGTTTTTTACTAAATGTGGATGATTATAACCAATGGAACCGGAAGCGAACATACTAAACATATCCAAGTATTCAACTCCATTTTCATCTACAATATAAGAGCCGTATGATTTTTCCAAATCCATTACAATTGGATATCCGTCAGCTAAAATATGCTTTCCTAATCGTTCGTGTACGTTCATTGTTTGTGTCTCCATATTTGATTCTGTTTTTTCGTGAATTTTAATGAGTGGCAAATTTAGTGAAATCTATGCAGATTTCTAAATTGTTAGCCTTGAAAAATTTCCAATAGATTCTTAAATTTTTTTCTTCTGTTTTAAAAATAGATAAATTCCCAATATCAATCCACTTAAAAAAGATAAAATTCCAATTTGTGTTAAATTAGTTCGGGCAAAGAGATAAACTCCAATGAAAAATAATAAAACAGAAATAATGACCAAAAATAACTTGTCTGCTTTTTGGTTCATTTCCTTTGTCAATCCTTTATTTTGAATAAGATTTAGTCTTCTTTCTTCATTGATTTTTGACTGAATTTCGGTTTCCTCCATTAAAAATTGATAAGTGGAAGAAAAAAGTAAAAAATCGTCATTATAACCAATTGAACGAAAGGAAACTTTCTCTTTTTGATAAGCAAATCTTTTCTTCTGATTGGTGTGAAATTCTTTTAAATCCTTCACTAATTCATTTGGATTTGCATAAAAATCGATTAATCCTTCTAAACTTATTTCTAAATTTGAATTGGTTTTTACTTCTTTTTTTAGAAAATCTAAAAATTCTTTTCGTAAAGTTTTTTTACGAGGTGTTTCAGATGAAATGGATTTTATTTTTCGTTCCAAATTTTGAATTGCTGTTTCAATCGGAACAATTAATTTGACTTTTTCACCTTTCTGTAAAGCTTCTAAAATGATGGTTTCTTGTTTTTCCAAAAGTTCTGCAGAATAAGTCTCTTGCCACAAAAAAGGCAAGATTGTCGAATATTCAAAATGCTTTATTTCATTCTTATCATTGATGTAATAAAGTCCTACATTTTTTTCCATTTTTCAAAAAAGTTATCGGAGCAATTTAGCAAAAATCCTTAAAAAATTATGACTTCATGAAAAACTTCATACTTTAATGCAGAGTATTTTTGTAATATTGAGCAAATTACAAAACAATGAATAAACCACTTTATACTTTTTTCACTCAAGATCATCACAGAGTAGAGTCTTTTTTGGACAAAGCAACCAAAATACCCGGCGAGATAAATAGCGATTATTACGAAAAATTTAGAGTTGGCTTGCTGACTCATATTAAAATGGAAGAAAAAATCCTTTTTTTAGCCGCTCAACGTGCCAATAACAATGTTCCTTTACCTATTGCCGGACAACTTCGTTTGGAGCACGGCGCACTTACTGCACTTTTGGTTCCCACACCCACTCTTGCTATTATTAAAGTCATTCGTTATGTACTTGAAAGACATGATTTAGCCGAAGAAGAACCGGGTGGAATGTATGATGCTTGTGAACATTTAACACAAAGTCAAACTCAGGAAATCTTAGAACAATTACATGCTGTTAAAGAAGTTCCGGTTCATCCGCACAATGATATTCCTTTGGCTATGCAAGCTGCAAAAAGAGCTTTAAACAGAGCCGGATACGA
>JAQVDG010000353.1 GCA_028698395.1 Weeksellaceae bacterium | reverse complement strand
AAAACTCTTTTATATCACGAATCAGTTGAGAAATTTCAGTTTTACCCCAAGCGTAGTTTCTCTGATAAATCGGTATGATATATTTATCTTTTGAAAGTAAGTCTTTCAAAGTTAATGCTTTTGTATTATTGTCCATTTGTGATAAAATTATTGTTTATGGATTCCTTAATAAAATCTACTCCTTTTGCCAAATTTGTGTTATCAATTTTATAAGATTTATACTGATGCTTCTTTAATTTTTCAGGGCTTATAGCATCATTTATTTCTTGTAAAATTCTTCGCTCAGGACTATTCAAAATGGTTTCCAAACGAATGGATTTATTATTACATCGTATCGAATAAATAGCTTTGTAGAAAGATTTATAGAACTCTTCAAATGCTTGTTTTCCAAATTTATCACAAAGTAACAATAAGATGTTTTCATACAGATTTCTCACTTTTTTGTCCCCTGTCCTCCCCGCTTCGTGATATTTCTTCTTGACTTCTTTTCCTTCTTCGATAACACAAGTTTCTTTTTCTCCAAGACAATAGATTTTATAAAAATCAATAAATATAGTATCCTCATTCTTACTAAAAATAGAATACCTTAACTGTACGTAATGCTCCACATATTCAAAAAAACGTTTTCCATTGATAATCGGCATAGTAATAGAAAAAGGAAAAGCTTGTGCAATGTGGTTGTTTTTCAAAAATTTATCGTGTTGTGCATTTTCTACAAAACCATCTAACATTCGCAACGAACTTTCATAAGGGAATTGTTGTATTTGATGTAATGAAATACCTTTAAACTCGTCAATGTCATCTTTAGTAAAATCATATTTCCATTCATTCTTGACCCATTTTCTGATTTTAAATAAATGATTTCCTAAAATTGGTTTCAATGCTCCATTATCAATGGCATTTTCCCAATGTTCAACAGCTTTTGCTTTATCTGTTTCTGTATCAAATTCCATTTCTCGTAAATGGAACGCTTTGAGTAAATCATAAGGCTCTAAAGATTTTCCTCTTGCATTTTGAGAATCAAATAATTGAAATGCTTCATCTTGTTCATATACCGTAAAAAGAACAAATTCACATTTTTCAATAAGTTGTTTTTGGAAATTTTCTTTATCAGAAATTTTCAATAGCCATTTTTCGATAACTTCCTTGTTAAAAACAATATTATCATTTGATATTTTATGTCTATACGGCTGACTTAATAACAAAATATCGGTTTGTTTTTCCTCTCTGTCGTCAAGTAAATACAGTAAAATAGAAATCGTTGTTAATCGTTGCTGTCCATCAACAATATTTAACTCTTTTTCATTTGTAGAATTATTGTCTTTATCCTTTTTATTGTCTTCGTGTAAAATTAAACTACCAATTCTGTAAGTTTTTTCTTTTGTAATGATATGCTCAAAAATATCTTCCAAAAGTTGAGTTACTTGCTCTGACTTCCATTTATATGGTCGTTGATATTCAGGAATTGTCAGATTTTTCATTTCCAACAATTCCGATAACTTTTTTATCTCTTGTTTCGCTTCACTCATAACTTACTTTTTAATTATCCAAATATAACAAAAGATTATTCTCAAAAAACCCTCATCGCAATATAGGCACAGGCTTCTGCATCAGCCAAAGCGTTGTGATGATTTTCGAGTGTAAATCCCAAATATTCCGAAACGGTATGTAATTGATGATTCGGAAGATTGGGAAATAATTTTCTTGCTTTTCTAAAGGTACAAAAAAACGAATTTTGATGTATAGGAAGTTTGTAAGCTGTTAAAACAGCTTTTAAGCAACTTTGGTCAAAGGCACTATTGTGAGCTACCAAAGGCAAATCTTTAATTTTTGGAGCTATTTTTTTCCATATTTCAGGAAATTCCGAAGCATTAGCAGTGTCTTTGTGTTTTATTCCGTGAATTTCTGTAGCCCAACGACTGTAAAAATTCGGAACGGGTTTTATCAGTTCGTAATATTTATCAACAATTTGATTGTTTTCCACAAACACCAAACCGATACTGCAAACACTACTTCGATGATAATTTGCAGTTTCAAAATCTATGGCAACAAAAGATTTTAATTTGTTTTTTTCACTCTCTTGATTTTCTTCTATATATTTCAATAGTTTTTTATTCCATTTCTGAAAGAAGTTTTTGCGTTTTTTCCCTTTCGAAGTTTTGGGAGCTTTTTCAATCAAAATGGTTATCTTTATTTTCTTCATTTCTTTTTTTTGACAAAACTAACATCTGAAAAAGACAAAATATGACGCTTTAAAAATAATTTAAAAACATTTCAAAACGACACATTTTGGCATTTTCACTTCTGAAATTTGTACCATAATAAAATTTAAAATTATGGTACTTAATTCACAACAAATTGAACAAATCAGAGAGCTCAACGAAAAAATTCGTCAGGAAGAACTGCGTTTACAAAAACAATATTTTGAACTGAAAAAACAACTTGAGAACCTGGTCAGTCAAAACCTTATGGACGATTTTAATATGTCAGATTTTCGGATTTCGGTTTGGAGTTATGATGATGAATTTAACAAAAAACACAATGTTGAAACAGGTAACCCGTTTTATGAAAGTAATTTACTGACTTCCGGTTATTTGGAAGAAGACGAGTTGTTTCTTATGAATTGGAACGAAGCTCAATATTTCGGATCAGACACACTTGCACAAATGTATTTTTGCTGGACAATGCACGATATTGCTTATCATTCACACCTTAATTGGGAAGACATTTTGGCTATTGAAGATGTTTGGCTTGAAATGAAAGTAGATTATCAGTTTTGGAATAAAAAACAAAAAGGATGAACCTGAAAATAAAACTTCTGAAAAAAGAATTGGAACTAGAAGAGTTAAAGGAAAAAAAGAAACCTTTTCTGCAAAACCAAGATTATAAAGAATTATCGGTTTTAAGAGAACAGGAAGAAAAAATCGAATCTGAAATTCAGTTATTGGTTTGTGAGTTAAAAGTCCGTTTTGATTTGCTTGAAATTCGAGAGGGAAATTATGCAGAACTAAAAGAATTAAGTCTTTTTCTTTTCCGATATGACAACAAGAATAATTTGCTTACTTTAAAAATTTCGGAGTTTTTTCAAAGTAAGATTCTCCAAAAACAAACGGCTCTTTTTAATCGGGATTTTAAAAAATGGGACAACATAAAAACTGAAATATCAAATCTTAAAAAACAGTTTTCAGAAATAAAATTTTCTATATGACAGAGCTTAACTACCATTCCAAAAAAATAATTGTCTTTTCCGATACTCACGGAAAACACAGAAAACTGCCTTTTATCCAAGCTGATATTGTGATTCAT